>NZ_JANIHG010000044.1 GCF_024518575.1 Methanothrix sp.
GCTCAAACTCCCGTCTCCACCCCAACAAAATGTACCGCAGAGCGGAAACCAGTGCCATCATCCAAGCCATACGGCCCGTCAGCACTCGCGCCTATCCCCGCGGAACTCTCGCCACATCTTGGCCCTCGAACGTATCGCATAGTAGTATATAAACATTTCTACGAACCGTACCCATAGGGGTTGCAACGGATACCTGCCATACGCGGTGAGTTTGTCTCATCATCCACTGGCATCACCGCTTACGGGGATATCTCCATCTCCATCCCGACCACAGGATGCTCCAGGCCAAACGCGGATATCACCTCTGGATGAATCTCGCCAAAGCATCCGATTCTGGACCCATCTAGCATGAGATCCGCGCCCCTGCCAGGTATGAATGCGCCATCGCTCGATTCGACTATCCCCGCGCTTACCCTCAACTCCCTCAGGATGGCGGAAATAACAGAGCTGATCTCCGCGAACCCGGCTCCGCTGTGTATCGAGACCGCGCTAAGGTGGCACTTTGTCTTCCCACCTATGACAACATCCCCGACGGCGAACAGCCTCTGTGGCAGTTGATGGTGCTGGTTGATCGAGAGTATCTCAATGAGCCCCGGAAGTATATCCGTCCTTATAATGGTGTGCAGCTCGCTTATCGGGTGCCTGACGCGCGTGCACTCTCCGGCGCTCCTGCGCATCATCTCGAAGTGGACCTTTTCATTTGTAAGCGTGAAGGGCATCACTTCGAGATAGCCAAGTCCGACCATGAGGTCCCTGACCTCTTCCCTGAGCTCCTCCATCGGATGAGGCCTGCCGATCGTCAGCGTCTTCGGCATCTCGGCCTTCAGGTTCTCATATCCATAGCTCTTGGCCGCATCCTCGATGATGTCCCATGTGTGCATTATATCCGCGCGATACGCGGGGACAAGCACCTCGACACGATCGCTGTCAATAGGACGCGCCCCGAACCTCATGCGCCTCAGACACTCTGCGAGCTCTTCCGCGGATAGGTTGAAGCCGATCAGGCTGTTGGCCTCTGATGCGGTCACAGTCCAGCGTGCGGGGGAGAGATCCGGGCTGATCCATTCTCCATCTCCTGAGATCATCCTCACGCCCTCGATCCTGCCTCCACGCTCGGCCAGGGCGGTGACGACTATGTTCAGAGCCCTGTGAACAACAGGATCAGTGCCTGTCACATCTATGAACAGATCTGTTGTATCCTCCCTGACCCTGGTCAGCTCCCCGTTTATTACCGGCGGGAATGACAGGACATTATCATCGGCATCCACTATCAGAGGGAATCTTTCGAATCCATCCAGGATATGACGGTATGCAACACCCTTCGGATGTCGCGCGAGTATCTCCCTCATGCTCATGCTCTCATCGAAATCAAGCGGCACAAACCTCCTCTTGTCGGGATCATCTGCGATGTATCTGAATGGAGGCCTCACCCTCGAGATATCATGAACTCCTATCGCGACCTTCCTCCTGTTCCTGCCGAGACCCCAGTGGAGGTCCTCCTGCAGGCTCATGAGCGACTCTATGAACGGATCCGTGAACCTTAGGCCTCTTACAACTGCGCATCCTATTATCGGGCGCACGCCCTTCACAGATTCATCCACGTACATCTCCACAGATCCTCTGTGGACCTGGTACTCAGGAAGTCCTGGCCTTATGCCCAGAAACCCCTGGAGCGCCCTGGCCACGCCCTCTGAGCTGTAGAGATCCGGCCTGTCAGGGAAGAACTCCACATCGATGTAATCCGCTTCCTGACTCTTGCCGACATCCGCGCCCATCATAGGCAGTCTTTCAATTATGAGCTCCCTGGAGGCGCCGACCATCTCCTCAAGATCTTCGTAGTACAAACGCACGACCGGCATCTCAGACACCCCTGAAGACAGATACTGGAGTATCCCGCAGCCATCCGATATCTGGCTGGTAGAGAAGCCTCAGGTCCTTCAGGCCCAGACGGAGCATCGCCAGCCTGCTCACACCCAGACCCCAGGCGAGCACCGGATGCTCTATTCCGAACGGCGCTGTCACCTCCCGCCTGAAGACGCCTGCGCCTCCGAGCTCCACCCACCCCAGCCCGTCTATCCAGACCTCAGGCTCGACGCTCGGCTCTGTGTACGGGAAGTACCCTGGCCTGAACCTGACCTCCTCGAATCCCATCTTCGAGTAAAACTCCTTTAATATTCCGAGAAGATTGCTGAACGTTACGCCCCTGTCCATCACAACCCCCTCAAGCTGCTCGAACTCGGGGGTGTGAGTCGCATCGATGGCCTCACGCCTGTAAACGCGATCAATGCAGAAGGCCTTGACCGGAGGCTCTGGGTTGTCTGCCAGATACTTTATTGTTATCGCGGTTGTGTGCGTCCTGAGGACCTCCTGCCTGGCTATCTCCGGATCCCACACGCCGCCCCATCCTGTGGAACCTATCCCGCCGCCGCGCTCGTGCATCTCCTTCACACTTCTGTAATCGGGGATCTCAGCCTTGCTGTCCAGATAGAACGTGTCCTGCATCTCCCTGGCCGGATGGTCCTGCGGCTGGAATAGCGCATCGAAGTTCCAGAAGCTAGACTGTATTATCTCGCCCTTTATCTCCGTGAACCCCATCTCAAGCATGATTCTTCTCATCCGATCCATCAAGCGCCTGTACGGATGGATCTTTCCGGGATAGACTGTCTCCCCCGGCACCCTCACGTTGTACGGCCTGAATCTCGCACCCCTCCATGCGCCGCTCTTTATGATCTCAGGGGTGAGCTGGGAGATCTCTGTCGCCTCTGTCGCCGGGGGCGCGCGCTCCCTGATCTGGGAGAGCACCCGCTTTCCCTCCTCTGTTATCTCGTACCTCCAGGCCTTGCTCCTGCTCGAGGTCACCAGCCCTCTTTTGATCAGCAGATCAGCATTGCCGATCTCTGACCTGCTTTTTTCCCCATCAAGCAGCATCCTGAGCGCGATCTCATCCTCTCCCTCAGCAGGTCTGCCGAGCGGCCTCAGGACACCCTTATCGATCCGGACCCAGCCCTTCTTTAGCGCCCATCCTATGGCGATCTTCATCGCCGGATCCTGGAGATCGGATAACGGTTTTCCATCGCCGATAATATCGATGAGCCTTCTCTCAGGGAGACCCTCACGCGCATATCGTCTCCCCTCCTCGGTCAACGAGAAACGCTCTATAACGCTCTTATCAACCCTGATGAGTCCGCTCTCTGCAAGAGATTCAGCTGCTGATAGAACAGCCTCAGTCTTTACATGGAGACGATCAGCGATCTCCTGCGGACTTGAGCATCCATCTGATATGGCCTCAAGAATTCTCAAATCTCTCTCTGATGCCATTGTTCCATCCCACCGGCCTTCTGTCCATGGGACATCATTTAACCTCAGGTACGGCGAAAATACCTGCACCTACAAAAGTTCTACTGAACATCCACATCATAAACAGCAGCAACCGTCTGGAGCATTTTCACTCAGCGGAGCACCCCTCCAGCTCGTCCAGCGCCTCAAGAACGCCCTTCACAGCCATCTCGAAGTACCCGGCTCCCTTCTCGGCGCTTGCCCTGCTCGGATCACCCATGATACCATCGCCCATGAACTCCCGCACAGATCTCAGGATCAGGTATCTGGGGCGCTCTGGATGGCTCGCGGGCGGGAGACCCCTGACAAGATCCGGCCTGTGGAGCAGCATCCTCGATGTCTCGATATCTCCCGCGTGGCCATCCCCTGGAATATCGCATCTGATGAGATCGAAATCGGTCAGAAGGCTGACTCTGAGATCTGTACTGTTCACAGCGCTCTGGCATGCCTCTTTGAGAGATGCCATGTGCTGGCCTCCGGCATGCCCCGACAGGACCATCACATACCTGAAGTTGCTCTCGTAAAACCCGAGCAGAATATCGTACACGTAATCCCTTAGCGCATTGAATCCAACGCTCACCGTTCCTGGAAATCCTCTGGTGCTCCTGCATATGCCGTAGTGCACCGGAGGCGCAACGAAGACCTCGCGCCTCCTGGCGACCTCGTAAGCCACCTCCAGCGCCTGGATGGTATCTGTGGTGGTCGGGAGATGCGGGCCGTGCTCCTCGACGGCTCCCACCGGCAGTATCACGGTCCTCGTCTTCGTCAGTCCCCTCTCTATCTCAGGCCAGCTCATCTCCCCGAGGATCATACCTCAACGACACCCCCGCTCAGGACATCTTTCTCTGAGACCCGCACCTCTCTGGTCGCGCCGTTCACCGTGAGCCTGTATGCGCCTATCGGCGCGGTGTCAAAGTTCGTGCCCCCGACCATCGGCCCCTCAGTCGAGTACGGAACAACCAGGACGAACTCTCCATCAGAGCCTGTGACGTTTGACTGTCTGTAGATGAATAGCCTCTTCTGGTTCGTCATGATCGGGACCTCTATCAAGACCTTCGATCCAGGAGATGCCCTGCCCTTTATCAACGCGCCAGGGACGTGCTCGAATGTCTTGACATACCTGTTTCCTTCGCTCGTGACCTGTGTTGCGGATTCGTGGACGAGCCTGTAGTGCTGCAGGGCCTCAACGTACACAGGCGATCTCGCGAAGCTCCTGCTCACAACGCTCACGTTGTACCCCTCGCTCAGGCTCTCGTTTATGAAGCTCTCCAGCTCGCCTTCACTCTTCGGTATGAGGGGAGATTTTGTTATGACTGTGAGAGGTGTGCCGTCTGGCATCGTGACCCTTGTGTATGCTATCGCCACCGGGTCCTGTGGTTCGACCTCGCTTCCGTCGAAGAAGTGGAGCCTCGCCACCATGGTCCTGAAGTACTCTGGCCTCCATACCTGTATCGGAACCAAGCTGTCGGCCTGCGGCTGGTATACTGCTCCAGTATATCTTGTGAGAGGTATGCTGCTCCACGCGGCTATCGCATGGAACTTGGTGACTGCCATCTCCACATCTGTCATTATGTACCGAGCATTCATGTATGGGGATCTGCTCTCGTTGAGGCGGGTGAGCACATCATCCGCTTCGCTCTCGCTCTCGGCCAGGAAGAACGGAGAGGATCCAGGCGTTCCTTTGGTCTTGCTTCCAATTCCCTCCTGGAACGGGTTGGCGTTCGGATACCTGTGGCCTATGGTCTCTATGAGATGCCCGTAGTCCCACCAGGACATCACGCCGTAGGCTGTCGGTGGGTACTGGAAATACTGCCCCTCAGGAGGTCGCTCATAGACATCATAGATATCAAGCCCTGGATATGGCGTGTTGTTGCGCAACCACTCGATTGAGCTGACCCAGTCCTGATTCGGCCCCACCGAGTATCTCGCTATCTCATGTGAGCTGAGGACGCTGGGATATGCCAGTATTATCACTATGAGTACAACCGCAGCAGCTGAGGCCAGTCGCTCGGGCCGCACCTCTTTGCTCAGGTTCGATGGCGATCTCGCGAGAACATCTTCTATATCCGAGAGGCCCGCGCGCGCGTATGCAAGGGACGCGAGGTAACCGCAGAGCAGGGCGACGTTGACCGCGTAGTAGTAGGCGGAGCGGTTCGCAGCCAGCGTGATAATCAGCGCTACTGCGCTCCATACTATGACCAGGAGGTAAGGAGCCCTGGAGTCCCTGATGTATCTGTAAACCAGCATGCCGAGACCTATGATCGCGATGTAGAACGGAGAGAGCACGCGGATCACACCCGGGAAGTTCTCATCTATCCCGGTGACCCCCCGCCCGAGATCCATGTATATGGGCGATAGCTCTGCGACCGTTGCAGCGCCACCTGTGCGTGGAAGAAGATACGTCTTGAGACCATAGGTTACAGCGCTGAAGAGCTCCGGAACCGCCAGGATCACTATCACGAGATCCACAACGATAACAGCTGCAATCGATCCCGGGTACAGTGCCCATGAGAGTCCCCGCCTCGAGACCTCGCGCGATGCCACAGCCAGCTCCAGACAGAAGATCGAGCCCAGCAGCAGCATCGATGGTTGGAAGAGCGAGTACTGAATCAGGCTGAACCTGTTGTAGGAGTGCGCAAACGGAACAACCATGAGAAAGGCGAAGAAAAGGCCTATCGCACCTATGATTCCTAGGTACTCCCCGCTCCTTCTGCGGTAGTGCTCTACCACGCTCTGTACGGTTATCGCGATCAGGAGTATGCCCTCGAACAGGATTCCCATGGACCAGGCATCGACGTATAGACCGAGGGAGATTCCCGCGAGCACCGCCAGAACAAGAGGGCGCTTAACCGCAGTCAGATCCCGGAGCGTGCTGAAGCTGAGAGATCGGCCACTTCTGAATGCCAGAATGAAGAGCAGCATCGATAGCGTGCTCAGCAGGATCTCAGAGGAGTGATGGTCGGTGAACCCGAGAACGGTCCTGGAGAAGAGCTGGCCAGGCAGCACCACGGTAAGTGCAGCTGCTGTTATTCCACATCCCCTTCCACCGAGCTCCTTTCCTATGTAGTACACCGGCAGTATCAGGAGCGAGCCCATGATCACAGGCCAGAACGCCCCGACCACATCAACCGTGTGGAGATCCGAGCCGCCGAGTCCGACGATCTTTGAGAGCAGGGCCACGCCCCAGCTCAGAAACGGACCGAAATGTAGCGGCGTCCCGTTCGGAAAGTTCGTGAGCGGATCGAACCACGGACGCTGCCAGTGGAGGAACGTCGTCTTGGCGAGCATCATGTGATACCATGCGTCGCTCTCGCTGCTGAACCTGACCGCATCTCCGATGAACACATTCCTGAATGGAACTACAGCCCTTAGGTAGATGGAGAGCAGAAACAGCAGACCAAGTCCCGCGTACCAGTATCTTTCGGGCAGGAGCTTTCTGCTCTGCCTTTTGCTATCTGTGTCCTTCTTCATATCCATGGGTCCCCTGTTTTAGCGATGGAGAGCATATTTCAAGGAGATAAACGTTTTGAGGCTGAATACGAGCGGTGTGCCACCGGTTCAGGGGTTTGCTTTTATCCACTCGACGGCGTTGAGGATCACTGAACAGCCCGGAATCGGCATTCACCGGCCAAAAAACAAGACCCTGCGAGATCAACAAGCTGTTGACGTCTCAAAATCGCCATGCACATCGATTCGGTTTAGTGTATTTCCGCCCACCTGCGCCACCCCTTCTCATTCAGCTTAAATAGTTTCGAGATGTCTCTGGTGATACAACTGGCACGAGCAAAAACCGATTCCGATCTCTGGATGTGCTGATTCAGGTCATGTGCCTGCCATCCTTGCGCCTTCGACGATTCACCTTCCGAATCTTCTCTCCCTCCTCTGGAAATCCCTTATCGCGCGCAGAAAGTCCAGGCGCCTCATCGATGCCCAGTCGACATCTGTGAAGTACAGCTCTGAGTATGCCGCCTGCCATATCATGAAGTCGCTGAGCCTTCTGCCACCAGCCCTTATGACCAGGTCAGGCTTCTGCTTGAACCTGAGGTATCTCTCTATAGTATCCCTGTCTATCTCCTCTGGCTCTATCAGACCTGCAGCAACATCCATGAGAACAGACCTTATCGCCTCTGTGACCTCCTTCTTCCCGCCGTAGCCCAGGGAGATTGTGACACCGATCCCGCCCCTTCCGGTCGATGCAGATCTCTCAGCGTCGATTATGCTCACGTCCGCGGGGGCGTCCTTCAGGATGGAGATGAGAGAGGACGCGAGATCTCCGGCGTACTGCCCTATGTGTATCAGCAGGCTATCTATGCCGAGCGATGCGCTCCACTCGACGAGGTCCCTGAACTTCTCCAGGCCTGGGCCGTCGAACGATGATATCACAAAGACCACACATCTGGGCCTGGGATGGCTCATGACCTCCCTCTCGAGGAGCTTCTCGTATAATCTGCGTATCAACTCGAACCTCTCCAGAAGCATAGATCGAGGCGATCCAATCTCGATCAAATCTTGAAGGCAAAGTATTTTTGGTTGGATGGAGATCTGCAGGCTATGCAGAGAGAGGACGCCCTGAGGCTCGCAGTAGGTGCGCTGGCATTTCTGCTCCCCGTAACCGGCGTCTTCACAACATTACTCCTCGCCATCATATATGTGCTCCACAAACCCACCAGAATGCTGAGCGCATCGCTCATCTCGCTCCTGATCCTCAGAGAGGTGCTGACCTACACGCACCTGGATCTTCCGATGTATGTCGTGGCGATATCGTTCATCCCCCCTACCGTGGCCCACACTGTATCAAAGAGGTTTCAACAGCTTGCTGGCAGCTTCATATACATAATGGCCACAGTCGCAATCGGCTATCCGGCTGCGTACCTCTTGGCTCCATATCTCCTGCAGGAGAAGATACTGTTTCTGACCATACTCGGAGGTCTGAGCGGCGCATTCCTGCAGCATGTCTCCAGAGAGATGGACTTCACGGTGCCATTTGGCGCATGTATGGTCATGTGGCTGTTCAGCTTCGAATACCCGCTTCCGGAGCTCAGCAACATACTCATGATATACATGTTCGCCGTGCTTCTGGGAGTTGGAGCTTACTGGGCGAAGGCTGCGGATGTTGATGCCGTCCTCAGCGAGGTCATAATATGCATACTCGTCGTGCTCTTCGCCGGCCTGAAGTGGTTTCTTCTCCTCCTGTGCTTCTACCTGCTCGGCGGGGCGTTTACGCGCTATGGATATTCATACAAGCACAGCCTGGGGATCGCCCAGGAGAAGTGCGGCGTCAGAGGATACAAGAACGTGTACAGCAACAGCTTAGTCCCTCTCGTGGCCGCGCTCTGCTACGGGATATACAGCAATGAGATATTCTTTTATGCTTTCCTCGGCGCTGTGGCCACTGCGAATGGAGACACGCTGGCCAGCGAGATAGGTGAGACCAGCAGGTCCAAGCCAAGGATGATCACCACACTGAAGCCTGTGGATCCCGGCGTCGACGGTGGGGTGACACCGCTTGGGGAGATGGCATCTCTTGCCGGTGCTGCAGTTATAGGACTGGTCGCTGTTGCAACAGGCATGACGGGCGCGAATGGTTTCATGATCACTCTGATAAGCGGTTTCCTGGGATCGAACTTCGACAGCCTGATGGGAGCTGTATTTCAGAGAAGAGGGTTGCTGACAAACAATGGCGTCAACCTCGTCGCAACGCTCTTCGGCGGGATTGTCGGGGCTCTGATGGGGGTGCTCATTTGAAGGTCTATGCTGTTCTCGGAGATCCGATAGAGCACAGCCTGTCGCCTGTGATGCACAACGCCGCCTTCCGTGAAATGGGGCTGGATGCTACCTACCATGCGTTCAGGGTTGGGATACACAGGCTGAGGGATGCGATTCTGGGCGCTGATGCCATGGGATTCGGCGGTCTGAACCTGACGATACCTCTGAAGGAGGGCGCGATGGCTGTGGTAGAGCCGGACGAGACCGCGGAGGCGATCGGTGCTGTCAATACCGTGTCATTTCGCGGAGGGATCAGGGGTCACAACACCGATGGCATCGGCGCGTCACTTGCCTTGAGGCGTTACGGTGTGAGTCTAAGAGGCTCTCACATACTTCTGATCGGCGCAGGAGGCGCTGCGAGAGCCATCGCATACCAGCTCTCCAAAGAGGGAGCAGAGATCGTTGTGACAAACAGGACGCCTGAGAGGGGACAGGCGCTGGCCGAGGATCTCGGCCTGGAGTTCCGCCCGTTCGTGGAGATCGAGGATCTTGTCAGATGCTCAGATATCCTGATAAACGCGACATCTGTGGGAATGCGTGATGGCGACCCCAGACTCTTCGATGGGAGCATCCTGAGATCAGAGCAGGTCGTCTTCGATATAATCTACAGCAGGGAGACGGAGCTTCTCAGGGATGCGAGGTGGGCTGGGGCGAAGGCGATTGATGGGGTGATGATGCTCGTGTACCAGGGAGCTGCAGCCCTAGAGATCTGGACAGGGCTCGAGGCTCCGGTAGATCTGATGGAGGCTGCAGTAAGAGCTGCACTCGAAGAGCGACGAGAAAATTGACGCCGGTAGCAAAGAACGAAACTGTGGATATGCCAGTGGATGGATCTCTCAGAGGATTGATATGAAGAAGATGCTCATAGTTGGCGGGACGGGAGAGACCGGCTCATGGTTTGCCAGATACTTCAAAGGCAACGGGTTCGATATCTCCATATGGGGACCGAGCGGAAAGGTGCATGTGGCAGACGAACTCGGAGTCAGGTATGCGCACGATCTCATGAGGGATGTGGAGGAGAGCGACATCGTGGTGCTGAGCGTGCCTATAGATAAAACGCCGGAGGTGGCGAGGAGGATCGGGCCAGCGATGAGAAGCGGATCGCTGCTCATGGATCTGACATCTCTCAAGGTTGAGCCCGTGCGGGCGATGGTCGAGTCCTCCCCTCCAGATGTTGAGGTCCTCGGAGCCCATCCCATGTTCGGGCCGACGATGCCATCTATAAAAGGCCAGACGGTGATACTCACACCTGTCGAGGGGAGGTGGGGGAGATGGTCATCTCATATCAGAGATATCCTCGAGAGGGACGGCGCCAGGGTTGAAATTCTCACTCCTGAGGAGCACGACAGGATGATGGCCGTGGTTCAGGCGCTCACGCACTTTGCGTACATCGCGATAGGCGCTACGCTACGCTCCCTGGGCTTCGATGTCTCGAGGTCGAGGAGGTTCATGAGCCCTGTGTATGAGGTGATGCTCGATTTTGTGGGGAGAATACTAGACCAGAATCCTGAGCTCTATGCATCGATCCAGATGAATCCATTTGCGAGAGAGGTCAGGAGAGCGTTCATAGAGGAGTGCATCAGACTATCGGATTCGATCGAGACCGGAGACCTGGAGGTCTTCAAAAGAGAGATGAGGGGGGCTGCCGAGCATTTCGGCGATACCCGCAGCGCGCTGAAGCGCTCCGACAGAATAATCAATCAGCGCGCTCAGGAGCGGGAGAGAGCTTAGGACGATAGCAGGGCTAATCCCCGCCTTTTCAAAGGCGGGATACAGCCCGTGCCTGCCGATAAATATATACGCATGGTGACCACGTGTATAGCACAGGATGACTAAAAAGATTATGCCTGATCAGAAATGCAAAAGGTGAAGTGATTTGCTAAAAGTGTTTCGATATAGGATCTATCCTACAAAATCTCAGAGAACTAAGCTGGCTAAGACCTTGGAGCTTTGTCGATGGACCTATAACGAAATACTTGCTTTCAGGAAGAACGCTTATGAGCAGGA
>NZ_JANIHG010000045.1 GCF_024518575.1 Methanothrix sp.
GGGCTGTATCCCGCCTTTGAAAAGGCGGGGATTAGCCCTGCTATCGTCCTAAATCTTCAGGGCATCCTCGATTCCAGATACTGTTTTATACCTTGATTGAAAGAGTGGTCCTAAAAAATTCATTTGCCAACGTGTGGTCCTGATGAAGCCCATTTACCTCACACTCATCGTGCTGATTCTGAGCGGGATCGCCTCCGCCCAGCTGACGCCTGATCGGGAGCGTTTCGATATCGAGATCCACCCTGGAGAGGTCATACACAAGACACTGACACTGACAAACACAGGTGAGGAGCCGGTATCGAGGATAAGAGCCACCTCTGTAGGCGGAGATGCGAAAGATATGATAATGATCGATATACCGAAGAAGGCGATCGATCCGGGCGATGATATGGATGTGGACATATTCTTCATGGCACCTCCTGAGACAAAGCCCGGAGCTTACACGGGATTCTTCTACATCTTCGATGAGACCGCACCTCCTGTTCTTCCAATAGCCATAAGCTTCAACCTCAACGTCATCGAGAAGGAGAGCTATAACGTCGGGCTCTACATAAACGATGCCAGAGAGGCCAGCGGAGAGGTCACACCTGATGAGCCTGCAGAGTTCGATCTCGAGGTGAGAAACACCGGCAGGTTCAGGGACCTCATCGAGATATACATCCCTGAGGTCCCCGAGGGCTGGCACCCGAAGCTCTTCGATGGGGATGAGGAGATAGATCTGCCATACTCGCTCCCACTTCCAGCCGGCTCAAGCCGTCTTCTGAGCCTAAAGGTGGAGGTGGATGAGGACGCGAGGAGCGGGTCGATGAAGATCGTGGCGGAGTCACAGGGCAACAGATCAAAGAACGCCAGTGTTGCTGTAAATCTCAAGGTCGGGGTTGTTGTCAAGGGGTATGACGTTAGGATAGATATCCCTAAGCGCGTGGTCGTGAACAGAAGCTATGAGGGGCGGATGACCCTCTTCCTGGAGAACAACGTCAGGGTGATGGTCGATGCTGTATCGGATCCGTCTCTGCTGATCGTGCCGTCGAGCATGGTTCTGGATATCAACGGCAAGTTCGGCTCTGCCAACTTCTCTCTGATCGCGACCGAGCCATCTGGATACGCAATAGTCTTCAGGATGGTCGATTCGAACGGAGTGCCGTTCCCGCCTGAGATTGTTTACGTGGAGGCCATAGAGCCGACAGGACTCGCGATAATCACATCGACTGATCCGAGGTACACAGCCATCGCATCTCTGATCTCAGGAAACAACACGACCGTGCCTGTGATTCAGGTCGGGGAGAGGGTGAGCAAGGAGATCAGGGATCAGCTCCTCCCGTACAGGGATGTGATCATACTGGGCGATGAATCCGCTGTAAGCAGTAAGATCGAGTCTGAGCTATCCGGCTTCAATATCTCGAGGATCGCAGGCGCAGATCTCGCTGAGACCTCCTGGATCCTCGCAGACCGGATGTGGTCCAACCAGACAGCAATTGTCGTCTCCGGGCCGGGCGAGGTGGATATCTTCAGATCATATCAGATCGCTAAGCGCTCAGGTCTGCCACTGGTCGTTTGTGGCGATGCGCTCACAGATTCGATCAGGACATCAATAGAGAGCATGATGGCGAGGGGTCTGGAGAAAGCGATCATCGCAAGCGGCGTGAGCGATTCAGCTGTGCAATCGCTCAAGGCCATGGGTCTCTCCACGGAGGTGTCGTGATGCGCGCCATATGTCTTGCAGTTCTTCTCCTGCTTGTGATATCACAGGCAGGTGCTGTGTTCGAGAGGGGGGCGAAATCGGATATCGATGAGATGATACTTGTCGGTGGGCACGACTGGCATGCTGTTGTGGCATCAGTGCCGCTCTCGACATGGAGTGAGGAGAACACCACAGTGGTGAAGCCGATGCTGATACTCCCGAGAGAGGTGAAGACCGGAAGGCGGCTTGGCTGGGTGGAGGGCACAGATATCGAGAGGTACGGCATGGATGCCATCCTGCAGTCCATGGCCTCAGGCAACGTCTCCGCGATTATAATCCACGGCTCCGGCGAGGACGTCAAGACCCTCGTCAAAACTGCTAAGAAGCAGGGGATGAAGGCGTACATGACCGTGTCCCTGGAGCCGGAAAGCGAAGAGGAGACGTGGACATCAACCTCGCTGGTAAGAGCTAACGATTCGACCCTGGCCGGAATGATCCGCGATGCATTCAGAGGCGTCGAGCTCAGGAAGAGCCTGGAGGAGGGGAACGATACAGAGATCGAGGGATATTCTCTGGATGCAAACGGAAACCGGGGATCTCTGCTGTGCCCCGTGAATCCGAATGTCAGGGAGGATCTCTACGCCAGAATTGAAGAGATCATAGATGAGTACAAAGTTGATGGCGTAGTGCTCTACAGGTTCGGTTTCGAGGGTGTAGACTACTGCTTCTGTGATGTCTGCAAGGAGGAGTTCTACAGAGATACAGGACTGGACCTGACGAGAATAAAGTCCTCAGGATACAACTACCAGAAGTGGCTCTCGTGGAGGGAGCAGAAGGTCCTGGAGATCGCGCGAGAGGCGCGGAACATAACCAGAAATCTCGGACCGGTGGAGCTCGGTGTTGCCATAGACGAACCCTTTGACAAATCGAAGGGCTACAACCTCTATGATCTCTCCGGTACCTCGGACTTTGTTGTTGTCTCCTCTGCGCCGGTGCGGGATGCGGAGCTCGCCGCGAGGGTGACTGATACCCCGATATACGTGAGGCTCAGCGATGATTACGTCGAGTACATGCTATCCACCCAGAACGTCGAGGGCGCTTTGGATTACATCGAGAGTCTGATCGGATCGGGATGTGACGGCATCCTGTTCGAGTACAACGTCGTCTACACACCGCTCTGGTCTGAGCTCGAGCCGCCCTCGAAGGCAGCTCAGTGGCTCATAAAGGCGCTTGGCATGAGGACTCTGGGCATCGGAGATGTCTCCTGGGCATGCAACGAATCGATAAGGTACAACAGCAGCGAGGAGCTCGCCGCGCTTGTGAGCAGCCGGTGGATCTCCTCTCCCGGCGTGGTCCTGGTTGGGGAGAACTATACGGCAGGGATCCAGGCGGCGACAGTGGCCTCCTACCTGAACTGGCCTGTTCTGTTCTTCTCCACCAACATATCGAACACCACGCTCTCAGAGATCGAGAGGCTCGGGTGCAGGGATGCGATCATCTCAGGGGATGCGCCATCTGATGTGGTTAAGAGTCTTGAGGAGATGAACGTCACAGTCCACAGGTACGATCTGGATCTTCTTCTGAGAGAGATGAGGGAGCGCAACGATTCTGTCAGATCCATAGTGCTGACAAACAGCCATGACATATCCCTGATACCTCCAAAGCCGGAGAGCAAAATAAAGAGAGCTATAGTAAAGGATCTCTGGATCACTGTGGAGATCACGCCTGCGAGCATTCCCTCTGAGGAGGCGGGTGAGGTCGTGAGGATGAACATAACGCTCAGAAACACCGGCACAGAGCCCTTGAAGGGGATAAGCCTCGTGGACATGTTCGCAAACGGCCGGTATGTGAGAATGCCGATATACTACAAAGGAAAGCTCGCGATCACCGACCCGATATCCAAAGAGCCGTCGGATCCAGCAGGCGCGTTCTTCAACGGCTCGATACTCACTTGGGATCTCGAGAAGATCGACCCGGACGAGTCGGTATCCCTGAACCTTGAGGTCGTGGTGTTGCATCCGCTGGATGCAGGATGGGTGCAGCCTATCGACAGGGGCATGACGGTCAGGTACACCGGCGTTGAGGATAACGTCACGGTGAAGACCGAGAACGACGGGCCGGTCTCGGAGATAACGTACCCCGGAGAGATGCCCGTCGGGACCGCAATAGTCACATGGAACGTAACTGAGCCGCACAGCTACACAGCCCTCCGGCTCTTCAGCCCGCACGGGCTGATAGGCTACGTGAGGTTCAGAGCCGGGTCGGACGGCTACCGCGCAGCCCTTCCGATGCCTGAGCCTGGAAGGTGGAACTTCAACATAGAGGTCGGCGGCGGCACAGAGTACCGGACGAAGAACATGACCATAGAGGTGAGGTCGACGCTGCCGCCGAACAACGTGACGGCGTTCAGCCATACAAAGGTGCCGAAGCTATCGCTGGCATCGATGCAGGTTGCAGCTGCAAAGCATGCCATTGTGATGGATGTGGCGAGGGACCCACAGTATGTGGATCCAAAAGAGGTGGAGGAGTGGCTGCGCGAGAGCGTGGAGGATATGGAGCTGAGGCCAGAGTACCTCCTGGTGGTCGGAGACCCCGGAGCACTTCCATTCCCATCGACCGGTGTGAAGCAGGAGCTCGAGGGGGATCCGTTCTCCTATGATATCTACAGGGACTACAGGATAGAGACGGATGACGACAACTACACAGAGGTCGCGACCGGTCGGTTCATAGGTCTCAGCGTTTACGACGTCTCGCAGATGGTTGCCAGGTCGCTGAGCTACGATAGGCTCCAGGGCAGCTGGAAGAACACATCGCTCGTTGTGGCCACGCCTGTTGAGTGGCCATGGAGCCCGGTGCCAATCAGGATAAAGGAGTATCTTGCAGAAGCCGGCCTGAACTCAAGAGACCTGCGATGGGAGGAGGCGACCTTCCAGAGGGTCTCCGCATTCATGAACAATGGCGTGAGCATAGTCCACTTCGATCACCACGGCTCTGAGAGTGGCTGGGCGCTCTCGAGCTGGTCGATGACAGACTCGTTCCTGGATGAGACACAGGTCAAGCAGTTCGTTCTCGCTCCGCAGCTCACAACGAGCAACTCCTGTCTTAGCTCCCGGCTGAAGGGGTTCAGCATCAACGTGAGCGGCACAGAGATGTACATACCCATGAGGCTCGACGACTCGATAGCCCTTGCGTTCGTCAGGGCTGGAGCTGTGGGGTATGTGGGATCGTCCGCGCTTGTTTGGATATACGTATCAGAGGACTACAACAAGAGATTCTACCAGGCGCTGGTATTCGAGAATGCAACCGTCGGAAAGGCACTGAGCCAGGCTGAGAACCTGTACATCATGAAGATGAAGGGCGCGGAGAAGATATCCTTCGAGCGGATAGAGGAGATGCTGCCTCCCTGGGAGTACTCCATGAAGGAGATGATGAACCAGACCGCGAGCAGCTTCATGCTCTTCGGCGATCCGGAGTTCAGGCCGTATATTCCAAAGACACCGGAGCTTCCGTACAGGATAGATGAGGTCGAAGGCAACGATACTCTTGCAGTTTCCGTCTCTCCCGTCTCAGAGCAGGCCACGGACTGGCTCTACTGGCTCGGAGTGGACAGCACCGACGGGAAGATCAGCCTCAACGCACCTCCTGCAATCATAGCTGAGGTGCAGCTTCCCAGAGATGCAGAGGATGTCGTGGTTAAAGAAGGATCCAGGGTCGTGTGGCATGCGGAGGATGTATCAGGAGAGCACAAGCGTGTGATGTGGCCTGTTATAAACCCGAGGCTCGGGGATACGAGGAGCTTCTCACTGGAATACCGCGTTGTCCCCGAGGAGGTTCAGATAATAAACATCACAGTCGGCTGGAATGCGGTCTCCATCTACGTCAAGCCCAAGGATCCGCGCGTGGAGAAGTACCTCAAGGGCAAGCCGTACCGTGGGATATTCACCGTGACCGATGATGCGTGGAGCTACTCGCTGAAGGACTCGATGATAACAAACATAACAACCCTCGAGCCGGGAATGGGCTACATAATCGACAGCTATGAGGATTTCACCATTAAGATATCCGGCAAACCTGTGGAGCGACCTTACAGGCTCAAGCTGAGACCCGGCTGGAATCTGATCGGGCTGCCTGTGAACGAATCGCTGGCTCCAATGAACATCACTGTCAACACAGAGCACCGGCGGTACAGCTTCTCAGAGGCGGTCGAGAAGGGACTGATCTCAGCATTCATGTGGAAGTATGAGGGCGATGACTGGAAGCCGCTGAAGATGGACGAACCGATGGAGCCGGGAAGGGCATACCTGATGGAGGTCACAAAGGAGTGCAGGCTGGAGTTCAGGTGAATTCCGGAGATCCACTAAGTGGGATTCTGTGGGTCTCCTGTTCATAGAATCACCGGGGGCGGGGCATCGCGAACTCCTCATAAAGAAGCGTGCCCCGCCATGCTGTATCGTTATATGTAGTGAGACATACCCCCACTACAATGCTTCAGGCGCTTAGAGAGGGAGCTGATCCATCTGAGAATACACTTTATGAACCCAGAGGATTACGCTCGATCTCAATATCCTCTGTCGATTCTGACGGTAGGCTCACCGCGGTGAACAGCTTCAGATGACCTGAGAGCGATTTGACTCGCTGATATGAGAACCCCTCAGCTCCGACAAAAGCGCTTTATCCTCGTGT
Organism: Methanothrix sp.; assembly: GCF_024518575.1. GTDB lineage: Archaea > Halobacteriota > Methanosarcinia > Methanotrichales > Methanotrichaceae > Methanothrix_B. Next base: position 6,365 of record NZ_JANIHG010000045.1, read on the forward strand.
ATCCTCATTCCATCGATGCGCGCTGATATAGCAATCATCGGCAGGATTTTGACACATGGTGGAGAGAGGGTCGAGGTCTCCACTCCCTACGGGAACGTCAGAGCGATCTCATCGCGGATCAGCGGGAGAGATGTCATTGTGATCCCAAGGCACGGCGACAGCCATCTTCCGCCGCACCGCGTCAACTACAGGGCGATAATCTGCGCCGCGGCATCAGCGGGCGCTGTGAGGATCATAGCAATAAACACTGTAGGCTCGATGATCTCGCCCCCCGGGAGCTTCGTGATACCTAAAGACTTCATAGAGTTCACAAAGTCCAGGGTATCCACATTCTACGAGGATCGCGCGGTTCATGTGGACATGAGCGAGCCGTACTGCCCTGAGATAAGGACGGCTCTGATCGAGTCCTGCAGAGCCGAGGGGCATGAGCCGTATGAGGGCGTCTATGTCTGCACCGAGGGGCCGCACCTCGAGACGCACGCTCAGATAAGGATGCTCAGAAGCTTCGGCGATGTTGTGGGGATGACCGGATACCCGGAGGTTGTGCTTGCAAAGGAGAGAGCTCTCTGCTATGCATCGATATGCCTGGTGACGAACACCGCAGGCGATGGCCAAGTTGATCTCAGCCAGATCATGAGCGTTGAGAGTAAGGCGAGGGGCGATCTCGCCAGGATAATCGAGGGGACGGTCTCGAGAATCCCGGGCCGCAGATCGTGCAGGTGCTGCAGGGCCCTGGAGAATGCGGAGCTTTAGGCGTATCTCCTCCAAACCGAAGGAGGGGGATTCCCAGGCCCGGGGTCATTGTCGCACAGGATCTGCCATCAGGTGAGACGAGTATATTCAACATGCATCTCAGCATAGAATCTGCGGCACCAGAAAGCGGCCACATCCAATATGATCTCTCCGGAAGCATGCAGGGTCGCTGCAGATCTCTTTGTATGGTCACCTTCAACTCAACTTCGACTAAAGACGAACCGATTTCATGGTCACTCTGGTGTTCTCGACGCTTTTATGGGCCGATCTGCGACGAAAAGCTTATTATGCGATCAGATCCATCTGCACTGGACATAGGCAAGTGACGAATTCGAGGAGGTTGTAATCTTGCTGACAAAGTTTATGTCGATAGGCCTGTTGTTCGTGCTCATCATCGGTGCCGGGATGTGCGAGGATCAGGCTGAGGGCGTGGAGAATGCCACTGTGGCCATGGATAACGTGACCATGGATATGAATGCGACATCGAATGTGACAGCTGAGGAGGCTGCGCCGCTGAGCCTCCAGTACATCTGGTCCCTGAGCCTGAGCAGCGGGGAGCAGATAACAATGGCGCTGAACCAGAGCGGAGCGGAGCTCTTCGGATCTGCAAAGTACGAGGGCGCTGAGCCATGGAATGGCGTTGTTGTCGGGAGCGTGAACGGCAGCAGCGTGGATCTTGTCCTGACCGCTCTGAAGGGCAGGAGTCTGGTGCCGATTGTGATGAAGGGCATCTATTCAGAGGACACGATCACAGGGACCTACAGCGTGTACAGCCCGAGAGGGGTTGTGAGCAGCGGAAAGTTCACAGCGATGTGGATAAATCCTGATACATCCGTGTACACACCTGCGGTCATCCCTGAGGCTGCACCGCCCGCGCCGGCTGCTCAGACAAATGTAACAGAGACGGAGCAGACCACGACGACACAGCCGACCCAGCTGAGCACGAGGAAGTTCTTCGATGTGACTGAGAAGAAAGAGGAGATATTCTCATCGCCTGCCAGCATAATACCGCCAGGAATAGGCATGGGTGCAGGTCTGTCTTAATACCGAGCGAGAAAGTCTCAAAATAGCCACAGCCCGCCCTCATAGATGAGGTGTGATAGGCGCTGGAAATATCGCATTGCTGATGCGATTTTGAGACAACTTCAGCCATGAACCCACCATCACAGGTGGGCTTCATGCGATTTTTTGTTCGCTGTTTTTGCATCATAAGCTCCCAGAGAAACTGCGATTACCTTATTCGCTACTCTCAGGAGAATCGCTGCGGCAGGAACCTCTCGTGAAGCTTTATCGCCACCACCAGGAAGACGACTGCGAACACAGTCATGACCGCCAGATCCACAGGGGCCGAGTAGTAGCTGATGCCGCTTATCGAATATCTCGCCAGATCGACGAAGTATGTCAGCGGTGAGACTGACGAGATGGCACGCCCCCATCCTGGCAGCTGATCCACCGGCACGAAGACGCCGCTGATGAAAACCATGGGAAAGCGCACCAGCGAGGAGAGCATCATAACCGTAGCGGGCACATCGGTTGGAGGGTAGACCGAGAGGAGTATGCTCAGCGATGCGAAACAGAATGTTGCGAGGAGCATGCCGAGAACGAAGACCGCAGCATGCAGAACCTCAACGCCCATCAGCACTGCGACTGAGAGCGGGATCAGAGATATAAGTATACCAAATACGAATGATGCGATGACATCACCCAGAAGCAGCGCCCAGACCTCAACAGGTGCCGTCACAAGGCGCTCCAGGGTCCTGGACCGCGTCTCCCAGGGGAGAATTGCCGGACCGACAGCTGTTGATGTGAAGAATATCGCCATGCCCATCAAACCTGGAAATAGATCTACAACCGTCATGTTCCGCCCGATCGTGAACGCCATTATCAGAAAGAGCGGAAAGATGATGCCAAAAACCATAACCGGACCTTTGGCGTAGTAGATCCAGACATCCTTTTCGGCGATGGCAAGAGACCGTCGAAGCTGCTCCAGATGGCTCATTTATTCGGCTCCTGTTTTGTGCGTGAGTCTCACGAATATATCCTCCAGAGATGGCGCGAGCGTGGTGAGCGCTAGGATCTTCATGTTGTGAATTCTGGCATAATCCACGATGCTGGTTATTGCCATGTCGATGTCATCAACATACAGTCTGAGCTTGTCTCCGAATTTCATGACCTCTCGAACAGAGGGGATGTCAGAGAGCTCCCGCTCATCAACAGATCTGCTGAAACTCACCTCGATGCAGTAAAGTGCGCTGCCCGCCTGCCTGAGCGCCTCAGGCCGATCCACTGCGATGATCACGCCCCGGTTTATGATGGCCACCCTCTCGCAGAGCTGGCTTGCATCCTCTATGTTGTGTGTCGTCAAGAAGACGGTCGTGCCAGCCCGATTCAGCTCCCGTATGACCTCCTTTATGAGCCTCGAGCTCTCCACGTCCAAGCCGGATGTCGGCTCATCTAGTATGAGCACAGGTGGATCGTTGATGAGAGCCATGCATAGGAGGAGCCTCTGCCTCATCCCCTTGGAGAATCCACGCACCTGGTTGTCTCTCCGCTCATAAAGGCCGAAACGCTTCAGGAGGTCGCTGGCGCGCCTCTCCCGCTCACTCCGGGGAATTCCATAGAGATCGCCCATGAACATCAGATTCCGCCATGCGGTGAGCTCCACATAAGCATTGGCCATCTCGGGAACGAACCCGATCGACTCTCTCGCCCTTATCGAATCTTTAACGATGTCGTGGCCCATTATGGCGGCCGTCCCCTCGTCGGGCTTCACAATACCTGTCAGCATCCTTATGGTGGTGCTCTTGCCGGAGCCGTTCGGCCCGAGGAAGCCGAATATCTCCCCCTCCACAACGCTGAAGCTTATGTGGTCGACTGCTTTGAATCCTCCGTATCTCTTGGTCAGATCGTTGACCTGAATCGCATCCATAATAACTCCAGCTCATCCGATACTTTGAGGCATACCTTCGAGAATGCAGCCTCCGTCTGGAGCCTGCGGCCAGTGCTCAGAGCAGCCGCAATTCAGTCCTGTACCTCTGACTGGAGGGTCTGCAGCCTCTTCTCGACACGCTCCAGCTCGCTCTTCAGCTCCTCTCTGTACTCCTTCAGCCACTCCATCAGCTCTTTCCTGCCCGAACCCATTCCAAATCCGGCGCAGCAGCAGGGATCATGGTGCATTTTATGATGCACCGGCATCTCAAAGAACATCCCTCTCATATGGCACATTCACTCCACCTCCATATCATCCAGCAGATCGATCACGATCCTGCGGGTTCTCAATCTCCACACCTTCTCGGGTATGCCGCCAGTGCCCTCCCGGTATCCCGCCACCTCAATGATGCCTGCCTCTCTTAAAGCGGAGAGATGGTAGTAGAGCCCTGGCATTGAGACCTCTCCCTGGAGCCTCAGCTCCTCGTAGATCTCCCTTGTGCTCCTCTCGCCCTCTCGAATGCAGCGGATTATGGCCCATCTGGTCGGACAGTGCAGTGCGCGGATGTATCGCTGGACCTTTCGCAGAGGTCCCGGAAGGTCTGGATCTTTGCACACATGTATTACTTCAATATTCTAGTATATAATTTTAACTCAAGAGTCGTGTGCTTGATAACCTCCAGTCTGGATCAGAGAAGCATCGGAATTGGGGTTCAATCAGACGGTATTCGCCAGCATACTTCCTGCCCAAGATGCGGATTTCTACATATCTGGAGACACCCGGTATTCTCCAAGCCCAGATATCGAGTGTTCCTCCGGAGATGCGGGGCAGGATAGACCACTACAACAGGAACATGCAGTGGGCGAGCCGCAGGGACGCGGAGAAACCGGGAGATAGCGTACTTTTCAAGGTGGATGTTGCCGAGTCCGGATGGTACTATTTCGGCATTACTGATCTAAGTGGCGGATCCTACGCTCAGGAGTACACCTTCGTGGTTACCAAGTAGGGCGCTTCAATTTCCTTTTTCCCTTTTTAGG
>NZ_JANIHG010000010.1 GCF_024518575.1 Methanothrix sp.
GACAAGCCGCATGCTTCTCATGATCCCATGAATCAGTATGCCAGTGCATGCTGATTTCTTAAAGCATCTTCAGCTAATGATCCACCTGGGGCGCATGGGTGGTGGATACCCACGAAACGCATCCATTAATGTACATTTGATGGAAGAGACCGCGCAAATGGAGCTCAAACACTTTTGCACGGTGTAAAGGCGCGTCAAACGCTACCGCCCACGTCGGAAGACTTCGACGAAGCAAAAGAACGCAGGAAGCCCGCTCATTCAGGGCGGAGCTCTGAAGAAGCACGGATGAAGCTGATATTCGTGGAGTGCCTCATGAACCTGAAGTCGTCCCAAAACCCGCATGCTACAGTACAGGCGTGCAAAAAGGAGGTACCCATGATGTTAGTTGCTGATATTGGCACAGAGACGCCGCTGTTGAGTTTTCGCGTTGGATTGCCGATCTCAAGAATCCATCTGCGCTAGCAGAGCTGATGCAGCCTCTCTCAGGAGACCGTTTTGGAGCAGCTGGATGTACTGGGATGGTTTGTTCTCATCCGGCTTAACTCGAGATATCCCTGCACAACAATCAAACGATATTAATATATCTTCGATCGCAATATCTCTTCAGAAAATGTATGACGGAATAAAAAAAGAAATTCTTTAAGAAGGCGGTGATAATAATATGAAAAACAAAATATTGCTTACATTCTGCATGGCGATCCTGATCGGCCTTTTATGCGTCAGCGCGCAGCGGAACATAATGATGCCAGGGGGCTTCGGACCCGGTGTATCCGACCTTCAGGGCGTGGTGGCAGGCGCCGGAGCTGCTGCCACAAGCGGTCCGTCGGAGGTCGTGCTCTTCGCGGAGGCGAACCAGAGGGGTGCCCACAAACACGTGTTCGAGCTCGATTCCGATGTCGGAGCGGACAGCGCATTCAACGCAACCCCCGGGTCGATGGTCGTGCTGAGCGGCGTCTGGCGTCTTTACAGAGAGCCGAACTTCCAGAACCCCTATGACATGGAGTTCGGGCCAGGCATCTACCCATCGCTCCTGGACTACGGCATAAACGCGATCGGGTCGATGAAGAGACTACGCTAATCTATATCGCTCGTCTCGAACATGTACGCACCTATCGCCATGGTCGCTGCGCAGCATCCTGTGAGGAGGATCGTATCCATCACGATGGGAAAAGAGTTCGCTCCAACGAGACAGCCTCTCAGCGCATCGACCCCATAAGTGAGGGGATCGATATAGGAGAGGATCCTGACCGGCTCCGGCAGGTTCTGCACAGGAAAGAGCGCTCCTGATAGCAGGAAGACCGGGAATATCATGAAGTTCATTATCATGCCGAATCCGGACATGTCCTTCATCCTGGATGCGAATGCGAGACCGACCCCTATGAACGTCGCGGATATGAGGACCATGAGCGCAACTGATAGAATCAGCCCAGTCAGCCCCTTTATTCTCACGCCCATCGCTATCCCGGGTATCAGTATTATGATGCCCTGGAGCACGGCCTGGGTCACGCCTCCTGCGGTTCTTCCCAGGACTATCGAGAGCCTCGTCACCGGCGCGACCATTATCTCCCTGAGGAAGCCAAACTCCCTGTCCCAGAGAACCGACATCCCCGCGAACGTCGAGCTGAAGAGCAGCGTCATGCCTATTATTCCGGGGGCGAGATAATTGATATAATCAACTCCCGCCGGAACCCTGGCCGCCATCCCGCTGAAGCCTGTGCCGAGGAAGGTCAGGAAGAAGAACGGCGGGGCTATTGAACCCACAACCCTTGATTTAAGCCTGAAGAACCGTATCATCTCCCTCAGCCACAGGCTGTATATCGCGTACGGATCGAACACCCTCATGCTACCTCCTCATCAAAGCTCTCACAAGATCACCCTTCCCAGTCTCATCCCTCATGCTCCTGCCTGTGTACCTCAGAAACACATCCTCCAGGGTCGGCTCATGGACGCTCACAGATTTTATCCGAACACCAGCACGGCACGCGGCCAGCACGACCTCCGGGATCCTCGACTGCGCTGAATCCACGCTCAGCCTCACGTATCCGTTGCTCGCGTCGAATGAGCGCACCCACTCGAGCCCCAGCAGGACATCGCGGAGCCGCTCCAGACCATCCCTAACCTCCAGAGTGAGAGTATCGGTGCCGATCATGCTCTTCAGGGACGTTGGGGTGTCGAGGGCCACGATCCTGCCATGGTCTATGATCGCGACACGATTGCAGAGGTTGTCCGCCTCCTCCATGTAGTGTGTGGTGATCACAACAGTGACATCCTCCTCATTCAAATCCCTGATGTAATCCCATATGTAGCGACGGGTCTGAGTGTCCAGACCGAGCGTCGGCTCATCCAGAAAGAGGACATGCGGCCTGTGCATCAGCCCCCTGGCGATCTCGAGCCTCCTCCGCATGCCACCCGAGAACTCCTCGAGGAGCACATCCGCCTTATCGGAGAGCTCCACAAGCTCCAGAACCTCCTCGATTCTTCGTTTCCTCTCTGCCCCTGGCATTCCATACATCCTGCCGTGGAAATCCAGGTTCTCCCTCGCTGTGAGCTTTCCATCGACGCTCGGATCCTGGAAGACCACGCCGATGCAGCTTCTCACCGCATCCCTCTCGCGCACGATGTGGTGGCCCCAGACATACGCCTCTCCCTCAGTGGGCCGGAGCATCGTGGTCAGCATCTTGATTATCGTGCTCTTTCCCGCGCCGTTCGGGCCCAGCAGGCCGAAGATCTCCCCTCGTCTCACGGACAGGTTCACGTCATCAACCGCTACAAGACCATCAAACCTCTTTACAAGTCCCCTGGTCTCTATGGCATGCTCCATTGAACCGGCGCAGTCTCATGATGGGCTGCGCCATCACCAATTTTAACGGTATGCGGCATGTTTTAAAAAGATGCTCCTCAGCCGGAGCTTCGACGGCGCAACTAGCCAATCGTCATGCATCTCATATCGACCGTCCAGCTGATGAGCTGTTCGGAGACCAATTCTATATGTGCGAATCTTCAGCAAAGACAGAGTGATATGATAGAGGAACGCACATGCATAAGAGTCGATGGCCTGAGTTACTCAGTGGTAAGTGATGCAGTCGCAGAGGAGATCCAGATCGAGCTGCTCATCAATGGAGATCTGCTCAAGAGAGTATCGCTGAGTCCATCCGGTATCAGAGAGTTCGTCGTCGGCCATCTCCTCTCTGAGGGGTACATAGGGGAGCTGGAGGAGATCGCCGCCATGCACATTGAGGGCCGCAGGGCAAATGTTACCCTTCGCAACGCAGGGATGCAGAACCGCAAAGGTCATGCTGAAAAGACTGAATGGTTTGCGGTTAGCAGAGATGGCATATTCCGCTCGATGCACATGCTTCTCGACTCAGATGCTCACAGGATCACAGGTGGTTTCCACCGCGCTGGAGTCTTCTGTGAGGATGGTACGGCATGGATGGCGGAGGATATAGGAAGGCATAACGCGATGGACAAGGCCATAGGCCACTGCCTGCTCGAACGCATCGATCTCTCGAGAGTGCTCGTCCTGATGACAAGCCGCATCTCCTCAGGACTCGCTCTGAAGTGCTCGCGCGCGAGGATCCCGATCCTCGCGTCCAGGGGCGCGCCGACCAGTCTTGCCATTGAGATAGCAGATGCCGCAGGGACCACACTAATAGGATTTGTCCGCGGGGAGAGGATGAACATCTACACCCATCCGGAAAGGATCGCGGATCTGACGCTCACCACAAAGTGAGAACATTTGAAGGCCCCGCAGATATCCCATGCTGATATCCGGCCAAGCGACGGAAATTCCGCTGCTTATGGCGTGAGAGTGGCAGCCAGATCTACCTGGCAGCCTTTGCCACACGCTCTATGCTGTCCTTCCTGCTGACAGCGAAGCTCTTCACGTCGTAGTTTGCAGCAGCTATTATCTCATCCGCAAGGCAGCTCTGGATGGAGCGCTTGCTCTTGAATGATGCCTGCCACGCGCCCTTTGCTATGAGCATCAGCGCGGTATCGACACGCCTCTGAGGCGCGGTATCCACTGCCTTTGGGACAGTGATGCCGCCGTACTTGAGCCTGACGACCTCCTCGCGCGGTCCAGCATTTGAGATCGCCCTGATCAGGACTGAGAGCGGGTTCTCCTTCGTCCGCGAATGGATTATATCGAATGCCTCATCGACTATCCTGTAGGCGGTCTGCTTCTGGCCCGTGTTCTTCTCCCGCCTCATCATCTTGTTGATCAGACGCTCGACGATATGCAGCTCCGACTTCTTGAACTGCTGCTTCGCATGCCTGCCGCCGGTGTGCATCACAGCCCGTGGCTTCAGGTTGATGTAGCCCCTCACGCTCAGATCCGGGATCTCCACCTCGGATGCGTCCCATTTGCCAAATACCTTCACAAGATCACCTTACCGGCTTCTCCTTGCGGCCCGAGACCATCTCCTCGAGAGAGACGTTGTTCACCGCGACGACCTTGAATCTAACTCCTGGTATGTCGCCCATCGACCTGCCCATTCTTCCGCCGATCCTCTCGACGATGACCTCGTCGTGCTCGTCTATGAACCCTATGGCTCCATCGCCTGGGCAGAATGCCGTGACCTGCCTTCCGTTCTTTATCAGCTGTATCCTGACGCACTTGCGTATGGCTGAGTTCGGCTGCTTAGCCTCGACGCCCACCTTCTCAAGAACGATTCCCCTTGCTCTGGGGGCCCCGCCCAGAGGATCAGCCTTGACCTTGAGGCCGAGAGCCCGCCTGCAGTAATGAGGATCGCTCCACCTCAGCTTCTTCCAGTCACCTTCCATCTTCCTGGCCGCATTGATTCCCATTCCCATTTAATCACCGTTGATCGTGAATTTGTGATAGCGCTCTTTCAGGGCGTTGTTCAGCTCACTGTATGATTATATCATCAACGCCATGATGCCTCTGTGCCAGCATCTTGGCTTTAAGTATGTTTCGGCCGTCCCGCCCTATGGCGATACCCTTGTCCTTGTTAGCTACCTCTACATAAGCCAATCGCTTGTTGTTCTTGTTGACCACCATTATGTTCTTGACATCCGCCGGCTGGAATAGGTTCTGCAGGAACTCCTTTACATCGTCGCTGTATTCGACTATCTCTATCTGCTTCCCTATGGACTTCTTGACGCGGTTTATATTGCTCCCCTTTCTTCCGATAGCAGCCCCCATGTCGCCCTTCTGTATGACGAATATTATCCTGTCGTTCTCCTCGTCAACAATGCAGTCCCTCGCCATTCCGCCAGTCAGGCTCTCAAAGAGCGCTATGTATCTCATCCCCTCTGTGGTGAGCTTGAACTCACTCATTCACAACACCCCGGATCTCCCGCAGCAGCGCCATGATCTCAGAGTCCCCGGGCTCGATCACAGCCAGGGCGGCTACCGGGAATGGCTTTCCACATGCTGCGCCCAGATCCCTTCCAGAGCTCTGGTATGCATACACAGGAACCTCAAGGTTGCGAAGCTTCTGGCGCACATGCTCCGGGCAATCCGAAGCGTATATTATGAGCTTTGCGTCTCCCCTGATACCGTGCTCCAGGGATCTGTTGGAGCCGAGCACAACTTTACCGGTTCTTATGGAACTCCTTAGTGCTCTATCGATATTTATCATCGAACTACCTCATCAATCCTTTTTGCTACCAGCTGTACATCTCCGGTTCCGAGCTGGATCGGCTGGCCGACTATGACGTTCTCGGTGACGCCTTTTAGGTCGTCCACATCGCCACGGATCGCGGCATCAAGAATGTGATTCACTGTGACCTCAAAGGCTGCGCGAGCCAGAACGCTCGCCTTCTCCCCCGAAACGCCGTGTCTGCCGATCTGCTTGACGTCGCCATCACATGTCATGATATCGGCAACGAGCATGATATGCCTGACATCGACCTGCAGGCCCTGCTCGCGGAGAGTATCGGTAGCCTCGTTGATTATAGCATTGCGAGCTGCCTCTATTCCGAGAACCTCGCATATCTCATTAATGTTGTTCGTCTTGGTCCTGGTGGGATCGACGCCCTCGAACTCCAGGACCTCCTTTAGGGAGGAGCCCTCAGTGTAGAGGACATACTCGTCTCCCTCCTTCCTTATGACAACACGCTTTATGCCATCGACGCCCTTCAGCGTGACCTTCTTTATGCGCTCGACCAGCTGCAGGAGCTCCCTGTAAGATGGCTCCTCGGGCGCCATTATGAGTGTGCTTCCCCTCTGATCAACAGCCAGACCTGTGGCCTCTCTCAGCTTCTCAGCCACCTCCTCGGCCGTGATCTTCCGCTGCGCCATCGCATCCTCATTGAGCTCTATGACCACGTTCATCTCCGCGAGATCTGTGGCTATCGAGCCCAGATGAAGGATCGATGTGGCCTCGATCGCCCATGCGACCTCCCTCGCCATGTCGCGATCCGATGCGTATTCAGGCAGAAGCCTTATGGTCATCGTCGGCGTCGATGGGATCTTGCGTGCATCGACGATCTCGATCAGCCTCGGAAGACCGAGGGTGACGTTGATCTCTGCGACGCCAGCGTAGTGGAACGTGCGCATCGTCATCTGCGTGCCCGGCTCTCCGATGGACTGAGCGGCGACGACGCCCACAGCCTCGCATGGCTCGGCCCTCGCATGCTCATAGTCCTCGACGACCTCTCTGAGTATCGTCTCGAACTGCTCCTCGGTCACCCTCTCAGCCTCTCCAAGGCCGTTTATCAGGGCTTCCTTGAGGCTGATCGGAAGATCGAGCTCGTCTATCCTTTTAAGCCATGCATCTGGAAGCTTCATGCGTTCTCACCTGCGAGCACCTTTCTGATTATCCGATGCACGTTATCGGGGCTGGCGTAGTCCCTCCTGGACGGATCGACTCCGTCCTCACCATATTTGAACTGGACGATCATCCCGCGGGTCTCTCTGACTGTGCCATCGTAGTTCACCTCCAGATCCTGGAGGGCGTTCACCAGGCGCCTCTGGAGGTAGCCGCTCTGGGATGTTCTTATGGCTGTGTCCACGAGACCCTCCCTGCCGCCTATCGCATGGAAGAAGAACTCCGTAGGCGATAACCCCTTCTTGTAGCTCGACTCGACGAAGCCGTGTGCCTCAGCGCCAAGATCTCCGCGCTTGAAGTGCGGCAGGGTTCTGTCTGTGTAGCCGCGTTTTATCCTCTCGCCCCTGACAGACTGCTGTCCAACACATGCCGCCATCTGGGTGAGGTTCAGCATCGAACCTCGAGCGCCTGAGACTGCCATGACCACGCCGCTGTTGTCCAGTCCGAGGTAACGGCCTGCTATCTGGCCTGCCGAATCCCTGGCCTTGCCCAGCGTCTGCATTATGCGCATCTCCAGAGTCTCCTCTAGCGTGCGTCCTGGAAGCGGTTCAAGCTCTCCTGCCCTGTACGCCTCTATGAGCTTCTGTACGCTCTCCTTCGCGGATCTTGTGACATCATGTATCTGCTCAGCAGCCTCCTTCGGCACATCCTCGTCGCTGATGCCAAAGCTGAAGCCAGCGAGCATGATCCCGCGGAGCGCCAGGAGCGTCATCCTGTCCAAGAACTGGCTTGCAACCCCTGGATCGTACTCCTTTATTATGCGATCGGTGACCTTCCCCTTGAAGGCGCCGACGGCCTCTGCATCGATCGTGCCCCGGAGAAGAACCCCGTCGCGTATCACTACGTAGGCATCGTTCTCGCAATCCTCGCCCTTGCAGACCGGGCAGTTGCTGCAGAAGTCCGCCTTGAACGTCAGGTTCAGATCCTTCGGCAGGATCAGGCTGAATATCTGCTTTCCTGTCCAGTACGGATCGCCGTTCTCGTCGTATCCCGCAGGCTCGGGGATATCGGTGATATCGAGCTTCTTGATGACCTCCATGAGCTTCTCCCTGTCAAGCCTGCGCTCCTTGTGAGTGAGCAGGAAGCTGCCCGTGACATAATCGTGTATCCCGCCTATGATCGGGCCGCCGAATCTGGGAGAGAGGATGTTCTCCTGGACCCTCATCAGAATCTCTGCCTCTGCCCTGGCCTCCTCAGTCTGCGGAACGTGCAGATTCATCTCGTCGCCGTCGAAGTCTGCGTTGTACGGCGGGCATACAGCGGGATTCAGCCGGAAGGTCTTGTACGGCATGACCTTGACCCTGTGAGCCATTATAGACATCCTGTGGAGCGAGGGCTGCCGGTTGAAGAGAACTATATCGCCATCTGCAAGCTGTCTGTCCACCTTCCAGCCGAACTCGAGCTGCTGCGCGACCTCCTGGCAGTTCCTCTCCGTGATCTTGACCCTCCTCCCGTCAGAGCGTGTCACGTAATTGACCCCAGGATGGTTGTCGGGGCCTCTCATCACATACTTCCTGACAACCTCGATGTTTCTGGGGTTGACCATTATTGGAACCGTGAGCTCCTTCGCCACCTCCAACGGAACCCCGACCTCGTTGATCGAGAGGTTTGGATCGGGGGAGATGACCGTTCGCGCGCTGAAGTTGACACGCTTTCCTGATAGGGATCCTCTGAACCTCCCCTCCTTGCCCTTGAGCCTCTGGGATAAGGTCTTGAGAGGCCTGCCGCTCCTGTGCCTGGCAGGAGGCACACCTGATACGGTGTTGTCCAGAAAGGTCGTGACGTGATACTGGAGAAGCTCCCAGAGATCCTCGATGATCAGCTGTGGCGCGCCAGCCTCGCGGTTCTCCTGGAACCGCTGGTTTATTCTTATTATATCGACGAGCTTGTGCGTCAGGTCGTCCTCGCTCCTCTGTCCGCTCTCCAGCGTTATCGATGGTCTCATTGTGACGGGAGGCACAGGCAGCACTGTGAGAATCGTCCACTCGGGCCTCGCTGTCTCCGGGTTCATCCCCATGACCATTATGTCCTCGTCGGAGATCCTCTCGAACCTGTCTCTTATGTCAGAGGGCGTGAGCTTGTGGCCGTCCTCTATGTACGAGAGTGGGCGCTCGAACTTGATCTCCCCCTGCGGGGCGCCGCAGTACGGGCATACCTTGTGCTTCCTTGCCTCTGCGAAGACCTTGTTCACAACGTCCTCTGTGGGCTGACCGAGCTCCTCAAGCGTCCTGATCTGCCTGAGAAATTCCTTCTTCTCCAGATCGGAGAGCATGAGCTTTGAGCACTCCCTGCATACCGCCCTAAGTACCTTCCTGATGAGCTTCGCGAAGCCGACGTGTATCACCGGAGCCACGAGATCGATGTGCCCGAAGTGTCCTGGGCACTCCCCGGGCCTGCCGCCGCATGTTCTGCACCGGAGACCTGGATCTATGACGCCGAGTCTTGGGTCCATAAGACCCATCTCTATGGGAAAACCATCATCATCATAGGTATCGGCCGTGATCACCTTGACGACGCTCATCTTCCTGAACTCCTGCGGAGATATCAGGCCGAACCTGATCTTTCCAATTCTCTTTGGAACTGTCATTCCATCACCTAAACTGCATCCTCAAGCATGAGGCGCGGTGCCACGCCCAGTGATTTTATCTCATCAAGCAGAAGCTTGAACGCGTAGCTCATCTCCACAGGATATATGTCGGAGTCAGTGCCACAGACCGGGCAGATGTCCACGTTTCTTCTTCGATCATGAACCGCTATGACTCCGCATTTGCTGCACACGAGCTCTGTTACTTTATCTGACTCCTCAACGAGCCGCTCCTTCAGCGCGAGAGCAGCGCCATGCGCTATGAGCACATCGCGCTCCATCTCTCCGAACCTTAGGCCGCCCTCCCTCGCCCTGCCCTCTGTTGGCTGCCTGGTGAGCACCTGCACAGGGCCACGTGATCTCGCATGCATCTTTCCCGTTACCATATGGTACAGCTTCTGGTACAGGATCACCCCGACAAATATGTCGGCCTGTATCCTCTCGCCTGTCGCTCCGTCGTAGAGGACCTCCTTGCCTGTGTGGGCGAATCCGAGCCTTGTCAGGGCGCTCCTGAGATCGTCCTCCCTCTCACCAAGAAACGCGGTCGCATCTATGAACCTGCCCTCTAGCGAACCGACCTTTCCGCCGATCATCTCAAGGACGTGTCCGACGGTCATTCTCGATGGGATCGCGTGCGGGTTGAGGAGCAGATCTGGGACCATCCCGCTCTCGCTGAAGGGCATATCCTCTTGTGGAAGAAGAAGACCTATAACGCCCTTCTGGCCGTGGCGTGATGCGAACTTGTCTCCGAGCTCAGGGACCCGCTGATCGCGGGTCTTGACCTTTGCGAGCCTGTTGCCGTTCTGCGACTCTGTGAGTATCACCAGATCGACAACGCCCTTCTCGTTTGATCTCATCGTTACAGATGTCTCACGCCTCTGCTGCGGGCTGATACCGAACTCCGTCGGCTCCTCGAGGAATCTCGGCGGGCTGGTCTTGCCTATGAGCACATCGTTTGGACCTACATCTGCATTGGGATTCACCAGACCATCGGCATCGAGCTGCCCGTATGTCTCCGATCCCCTCGCGCCCCTGACCTCGAGATCCGGAATCTCAAACTTGTCCTCCTGACCTCCGGGGTACTTCCTCTCCTCGGCCTCAGATACCCTGAAGAAATGGGATCTTGCAAGACCGCGCTCGACAGCGCTCCTGTTCATCACCAGCGCGTCCTCGATGTTGTATCCCTCGTATGCGAGAACCGCCACGACGAAGTTCTGGCCTGCAGGCCTTTTATCGAAGCCTATCGCTTTAGCGGTCCGTGTGCTCACTATCGGCTGCTGCGGGTAATGGAGGTAGTGGCCCCTTGTATCCGGCCTCAGGCGGAAGTTCGCCATCGGGAGACCAAGACACTGCTTTATCATGCCAGCACCCATCGTGTTCCTCGGGCTCGCGTTGTGCTCCGGATACGGAACCAGGGCTGTGCATATCCCCAGGATCAGAGATGGATCGACCTCGAGATGGGTGTGTTCCTCTGTGAGGTCCTTCTCCCATATCGCTATGTAGGCATTCTCCTCCTCCTCGGCATCGAGATACTCTACCTTTCCCTCCCGAACGAGATCGTCGAAGGTCGCCTCACCCCTCTCAAGTCTTCGGATATCCTCTTCGGTGACTAGAGGCCGTCCATTCTCCACGATGATCAGAGGCCTCCTCGCCCTGCCAGAATCCGTGTTTATGACGATCTCGTTTGTCCTGTCATAATATGCGACGTTGATCTGATTGCTTATAACGCCGGATCTTCTCATACGCCTTATCTCGGCCACGAGCTTCTCGGGCTCAGGATGGTGCCCAACAATCTCTCCGTTTATGAAAACCCTGGCCTCAGCCACCATAACCACCTACCGGCCTCACACCGAGATTGATCAGCATGGTCTTGACCTCCTCATACTCCTCAACGCCCTTTGAGAGCTCCACTCCCTGGGCGAAGTTCTTGACCAACCCGCAGTTCGGCCCCTCTGGAGTCTCGCTAGGACATATCCTGCCCCACTGTGTCGCATGGAGATCCCTGGCCTCGAAGTGCGGCTGCGATCTCGAGAGCGGCGATATGACCCTCCTGAGATGGCTCAGGCTCGCCATGTAATCCGTTCTATCCAAAAGCTGTGACACACCTGTTCTTCCACCAACCCAGTTGCCTGTTGCAAGGGGATGTATCATCCTCTCCGTCAGAACATCAGCTCTCACCGTGGTGATGACATTCAGCTCCCTGTTCCTCATGCTGGCACGCTCGAGCTGGTACTTGATATCCCTGGTGAGCCTGTTGAAGGCGACCCTGAAGAGATCCTCCATAAGGTCCCCTGAGAGCTTCAGCCTCTTGTTTGCATAATGATCCTTGTCGTCCTCCCCTCTTTTCCCGAGCGCGAGCTCGAAGCATGCCTCGGCCATCCTCGAGAGGAAGAGCGCCTTGGCGTACCTGTCCTTCTCCTCCACGCCTATATGCGGAAGCAGGTATCTGTCCAGGACATACGCGGCGCGCTTCTTCTGGTACTCCTTCGCCTGGCCTGCCGCGACCCTGTGGCCTATCTTCTCCAGAGCCTCCTCGGTCGTCGAGACCTCCGCCTCCTCGAGGTTCTCGAGCATGAACTTCATGATCTCCGGGTTATCGGATACAGCCTTCACTATATCCATATCAGTCTCAAGTCCCAGGGCCCTGACGAGAGTCACGAAGTTTATTCTACCTGCGACAGATGGGAAGGAGACCTCGAGTATCGATCGCTTGCCGCGCTCCACTATGACAAGAGACCTGTAGCCCTGCCTCTGGCTGAAGACCTTCGCGACCTCTATGAACTCATCATACCTCTGGTTGTACTCGACGAGTATCTTGTTGGGCGCCAGATCCTCGAGCGTCATTATAACGCGCTCGGATCCGTTAACTATGAAGTATCCTCCGGGATCGAGGGGGTCCTCTCCGTAGGAGATCATCTCCTCCTCGCTCATTCCGCAGAGGTTGCAGACCTTCGACATCACCATGATAGGGAGCATGCCGATCATCGCCTCGACCGGCTCCTTCTCCTCGCCATTATCGACGATGGACATCTCGAGCCTTATGGGCGATGCGTATGTCAGGTTCCTCAGACGCGCATCGTTCGGGTAGAGCCTCTCGACAGATCCATCCGCCTCCATAACCACAGGCCGCTCCACCCGGATCTTGCCGAGCTTGACATATGTATTTTCGATGTTCGTCTCTATTATCCTGACCTCATCTATCACCTTCTGCAGACCTCTGTCTATGAACTCGTTGAACGAGTTTATGTGGTGGTGTACCAGCTTGTCCTTGGTAAAATAGGCCCTGTAAAGAACGCTTCTGTCCAGCAAATCTTAAATCACCCTCTTCAATCGATAACGAGCCTGTAAAATATCGACTCCTTTGCCGTGGGGCTCTTGCGCTTTATCTTTATTATATCCCCTACCTTGGCGCCAATCTCCTCGGCCACCGGATCCGTTACGTGGATCTTGGGCAGATATCGCGCCTCGACACCGTACTGCTCCAGGACCTGCTGAGCCTCCTCTGGAGTGAGGAGGATGTGTTCCGGTACCAGCTCGTGATCCTGTACGGCAAACCGCTTCATCTGATCTCCTCCCAGAAAAGCTACATACGGGCTCGGGGGGATTTGAACCCTCGGCCACCTGGTATCTCCATAAAATTTAAAAGCCAGGCGCTCTGCCTAACTGAGCTACGAGCCCCCATGAGCATACGAGCCCACGAACCGCGAATGTTGAGCTGCACTGTTCCCCTGTTTAAAGAAACATGCATAAAGCTTTTTCCCTTTTATACGCTCCTGACAAGCCTGGCTATCTCATCCCCTACCTCAGATGTGGTGGAGCTGCCGCCCAGATCGTAGGTCCTCACCCTCCCCTCACGCAGGTTGAGCTCTATTGCTTTCACCACATCTCTGGCCGCCTCCCTCTCGCCCAGGTGCTCCAGGAGCATCGCGCCTGCCCATATCGTTGCGATCGGGTTGATCTTGTTCATGCCCCTGTACTTCGGAGCGCTGCCATGTATCGGCTCGAACATGCTCGTCCCCGCTGGGTTCAGGTTTGCACCAGGCGCAAGCCCGAGGCCACCCTGTATCATCGCCCCGAGGTCTGTGATGATATCCCCAAACATGTTGGGCGCGACAACTACATCAAACCATTCTGGATTCTTGACGAACCACATCGTTATAGCATCAACAAAGTTGAAGTCGGTGGTGACCTCAGGGTATCCCTTCCTGACATCCTCGAAGACCTCGCGCCAGAAGCCGTAGATATCGCTCAGCACGTTCGCCTTGTCCACGCTTGAGACGTGCTTTCTTCTCTGCATCGCAAGATCAAAGGCATACCTGATCACCCTTGTGCATCCCTCCCTCGAGACCATGCCTATCTGGTATGCGATCTCATCGCTGTCAGAATCTATATCGAGGCCGAACTTCACGCTGTAGAGAGCCCGGCGGACCTCGAGATCGATATGGCTCCTACCCGACCTGGCCCTGCCACCCTGGCCTATGTAGAAGTCCTCTGTGTTCTCCCTCACCACCACAAAATCTATGTCCTTCGGACCCTTGTCCCTGAGCGGTGTCCACACGCCCTCCAGGAGCTTAACTGGCCTGAGGTTGATGTACTGGTCGAAGTAGAACCTCATCGCCAGGAGAATCCCCTTCTCAAGAACCCCGGGCTTCACTCTGGGATCGCCTATGGCCCCGAGGTATATCGCTCTGTATCGCCCGAGCTCCTTCAGCGTGTCCTCGCTCACGAGCTCCCCTGTCCTAAGGTAGTGATCCGCGCCAAGTGGATACTCGATCCACTCGAGTCCGAAGCCGTGCTTGTCCGCAGCAGCCTCCAGCACCTTCTTGCCCTCTGCGATGATCTCCGGCCCTATGCCATCGCCCGGTATGACAGGTATTTTGTAATTCATGCTCTCACCACCTGTTTCTTTGTATAATTCAAAAGGCCTCCCGATCTCACGATCTCCTGTAGGAACGGAGGCAGGGGTGTTGTCGGATAAGACTCTCCTTTGGAGATGTTCTGAACGATGCCCTTCGAGATATCCACCACCACAGAGTCGCCATCATCTATTTTCTCCGCATCCGCGCAGATGAGCAGAGGCAGCCCGATGTTTATAGAGTTCCTGAAGAAGATCCTTGCAAAGGACCTCGCAACAACCGCCTCCACTCCGGCTGCCTTGATGGCGAGCGGAGCGTGCTCTCTGGATGAACCGCACCCGAAGTTGGTTCCCGCGACTATGATATCTCCAGGTCGGACGCTCTTCGCGAACTCCGGCCTGATCCCCTCAAAGAGGTGCTTGGCCAGCTCCTCTGGATCATTTATCACAAGATACCGCCCAGGGATGATCACATCCGTGTCGATATCGTTTCCGAACTTCCAGGCTCGTGCCAAAATACCCATCTCCAACAGGTGGACTATCTACCAATAACAAAGCAGTATATTAAACTGATGGAGCCGGTATGACCTGCACAGCAGCTGCCTGGCCGATGGGCTGGGGCGCGATACAGCGAATCCCGGTCTTGTGCTCGAACAGCTTAATTCAGGATTCAGCACGCATTGGCGCAATGCCAAATGAATCCCATAACGTCGCATGTCTCCGAAATCGCAGCGCTCAATCAGTCCAGATACATGGAGGGGCTCGCCCGTGGCTGTCGATTCCACCAGAATCATTCGGTTATTCAAGCCCACAACCTGAGGTTTCAGATCGATCGGCAATCCAGCAAACGGCATGTCGCAGAGGGGGATGATAACAACTCTCTTTTTTGAAAATCGCTTTTAAATTCCGATGATAAGGTATATATGCATCAAAGAGAGCTCGGAATGCGAATATGGGATCTTTTCGGCGGCATCGATAGAGTTGCGCCGAGGGTCTCGAGGAGGGAGCAGAATATGGCGGTACTTCCTGTCGCCCCGGTTGCCAGGCTGATAAGAATGGCGGGGGCAAAGAGGGTGAGCGAGGATGCGAGCATCGAGCTTGCTGCGATTCTTGAGAGCTATGGCATAGAGATAGCGAAAGAGGCGGTAGACTGGGCCAATCATGCGAAGAGGAAGACTGTGAGAGCTGAGGATATAAAAGAGGCTGCAAAGCGAGTGAGACCTGTAAAGCAGGGAGAATGAGGCTCCAATGGGAAGAGATGGCATCGATATGGACTACCGCGCGCTTGGTCTCGTCTGCGGCATAGAGATACACCAGCAGCTCGATACCAAGTGCAAGCTCTTCTGCCGCTGTCCCACAGTCCACAGAGAGGTTGAGGACTCGAACTTCGAGTTCTTCAGATACCTCAGGCCTGCGAGGAGCGAGCTCGGGGAGATCGACAGAGCCGCTCTTGAGGAGACGCTTGTCTCGAGGAGGTTCATATACAAATCCTACGACACAACCTGTCTGGTGGAGGCGGATGAGGAGCCTCCGAGGGAGCTCAACCGGGAGGCTCTCGAGATCGCCCTGGTGATTGCACGCCTTCTGAGGATGCGCATCGTTGATGAGATCCACACGATGCGCAAGACCGTGATAGACGGCTCGAACACATCTGGATTTCAGAGGACCGCGTTCATCGCGTCCGGCGGATCCATAGACACATCATGCGGGCCTGTGGGCATAGGCATACTCTGTCTGGAGGAAGAGGCTGCCAGGATAATCGAGGATCGTGGGGATGAGGTGGTGTATTCTCTCGACCGGCTGGGCATCCCCCTTGTCGAGATCGGGACCGCTCCAGATATAGTATCTCCGCAGCATGCGAGGGAGGTGGCTCAGCACATCGGCATGATACTCAGATCCACAGGCCGGGTCAAGCGCGGCCTCGGCACGATAAGGCAGGACGTGAATGTATCGATTGCAGGCGGCGCGAGGGTCGAGATCAAGGGCGTTCAGGAGCTGAACCTTATAGAGAGGATCGTTGAGCTGGAGGTCCTCCGCCAGGTCAGGCTGCTCGAGATAAGGGATGAGCTCCATAGAAGAGGCGCCCGGGTATGTGGGGATATCGTCGATGCAACCGGGCTCTTCTCAAACTCACGCTCGAAGGTCATTGCGAGGGCCCTAAAGGGCGGCGGCGTGGTTCTCGCCACTAGGCTTGACGGCTTCAACGGGATGATCGGAAAGGAGGTGCAGCCCGGGAGGCGTCTCGGCACAGAGCTCTCGGACAGGGCGAAGCGCGCAGGTGTCGGTGGCATATTCCACACCGACGAGCTGCCAGCCTATGGGATAACAGAAGAGGAGGTATCATCGCTCAGGAGCCTGTTGAGCTGCGGGGAGAGCGATGCTGTGGTGATGGTGGCAGCGCCTCCTGAGAGGGCTAGAAAGGCGATGGAGGCTGTGATCGAGCGCGCGAGAGAGACGCTTGTGTGCATTCCTGAAGAGACAAGGAGAGCGCTTCCTGACGGCACATCTGAGTACATGCGCCCGCTGCCGGGATCGGCGAGGATGTACCCTGAGACGGATGTACCGCCTGTCGTTATAAATGAAGAGATGGTTGAGCAGCTGAGGCTTCCAGAGCTTGTCGTGGAGAGGGCCGAGAGGTACCAGAGGGAGTACGGGCTCAGCCCTGAGCAGGCGAGGATAATGGCGGCCTCATCCAACTACCAGCTCTTCGAGGAGATTGTGAATTCATACAGGGTACAGCCGTCGCTCGTCGTGCGATCGCTGGAGTCCACTCCCGTCGAGCTTGCGAGGGATGGCGTGCCGGTTTACAGGCTCAGCGACAGGCATTTCATGGGATGCTTTGAGCTGCTCTCGCAAAACAGGATCGCGAAGGAGGGCATACCCGCGCTCCTCAAGGCCATGGCCGAGAATCCGGATCTTGAGCCGGAGATGGCAGCGCAGGCGGCAGGTCTGATGAGCCTGGGCGCATCAGAGGTCGAGAGGATCGTCCACGAGATCGTCTCCGCAAAGATCGATCTGGTCAGGGAGAGGGGCGAGCGTGCGATCGGGCCACTCATGGGGCTCGCGATGGAGCAGCTTAGAGGCAAAGCGGACGGTGCGGCTGTGAGCGCTCTCATAAAGAGAGAGATAAATGCGATTCTCGGGAGAGCTGACTGATCCTCGATGTGCCTTTTTCATCCTTTTGGCACGCCTCTGCTGTCGCATGTGCTTTTTTCATCCAGTAGATCCTGCAGGGTGCAAGTTCAGAGATTCACCGTCTCCGAGCTGCCAGGTCGCATGTGCCGTTTTCATCCAGGAGATCCTGCAGGGATGGCATTATCCCTTAGGGGCACTCTGCGACGTAAATTCAGATCCCATTCTGAGATGTGGATGCATCTTTCTTCACCATGAAGTCGATGACCACGTTGTAGATCCTGGGCGCATAGCTTCTGACGATGCCTCTGTACAGGATAGATGCCTCGCATCCAAGCTCCCTGGCTTTTTCCTCTATGGTTTTTGCATCCCTGTAGAGGTCATCCTCAGGGGCGAACGTGTAGTAGTGCACCACGCCCCCGCTCTTCGCAGTGCGTATCGCCTCTGAGAGGAAGATCGACGCAGAGTGCGGCAGGTTCATCACGACATGATCCGCCTGATCTGCAAGATCTTCTGTGAGAGCGGCGGCGTCACCCTCGCGTACCTCAACATCCAGACGGTTCATCCTCGCGTTCTCCCTGAGAAGCTTTACTGCATACGGATTCTTGTCGATCGCGATCACCCTTGCGCCCCGTTTCGCCATGAGAAGCGAGAAGGGGCCCACGCCTGCGAACATATCGACCACGGTATCGCCGGGGCGCACCTGCTCCGCAACCCTGAGCCTCTCGGTGCCCAGCCTCGGCGAGAAGTATGCTCGCTCGAGATCCACCATGTAGCGGATGCCATGCTCTCTGTGAACTGTGAGCGTCTTCTTCTCGCCAGCCACGTATCTGTACCTGCGGAGCCGGAACTCGCCCTCGACATCTGAAACGGGTGCGAGTACTGTGCGGATTCCCCTGTGCACAGCCATGATCGCATCCGCGACCCTCTCAGGCTCCTCATCCTCAACCACAGCTATATCCCCGATGGTCTCGAAGCTCGGTTTTCTTCCCAGGATCTCCTCAACTGTGACCCTTCTTCGATCCTCCTCGAACTCCATGCGGACGATCTCGACATCCGCGATACCCTTCAGTAAATCAGAGTTGATGCTCTCAAGAACTGGAATGTATATGTGGGAACCGTCGGATCGGATGCGCTTTCCTCTGTCGAGAGCTCCCATCTCGATGAGGATCCTCCTTATACGCTCGCCCATCGAGCGCGGCGCCTTCACACCAAACGAGATCTTAGATCCGCACATTTTAACACGATGCCTGTGAAATCAGGATGAGCTAAATCGCATCAACAGCCTTCCAAACTCATCTCAGACGCATCTGCCTAAGGCAAGATCTTCCGTGTCACCGCAGCACAAGCTGCAGTGCGCGGTGGGGACATGCTGTCACGCATGCTCCGCACTGGATGCACTTGCCCGGGTCTGCCACAACCTTCCAGTCGTCGAACCTGAATGTGCCGGTGGGGCATATCGCGATGCATGCGCCGCAGTGGACGCATTCCTCCTCGTTTCTTATCACAGGGATCTCGAGCAGTATGACGTCGACGCCCCTGCTCTCGAATGCGTCTTTTACCTGTTTGCATTTATCGTCTGAGACATCGAGGACGATCTCGCCACTGACTGCATCTATGCTCGCTCTCTCGATGTTTATGAGCGCGCCGGTCTCCAGGATGACTGAAGCTATCAGGGGCTTTCTGACTATGCCCGGCGCGACCCTGAGCATCAGCTTCATCTAAATCGCCTCCCCGCAAACAGCCTGCTCAGGTCGTTGCTTGTTATCATCCCTATGACGCGATTATCCTTATCCACAACGGGCAGCGCAGAGATGCTGTGTGTATCCATCATCCTCGCAGCAAGCTCTATCGGCTCGTCCGGGGTCGCTGAGTACACCCGTCGGGTCATGATCTCCGAGACTCTTGAGATGTTGCCGTTTGCAACCGCCTTGGATATGTCCCATGTCGTAATTATGCCCATGAGCTTTCCATCATCAGAGACCACAGGGAGATGATCGAATCTGCTTCCGACGATTACACGTGCTGCCTCAGGAACGCTGATGTTCTCCCCCACTGTTACAACATCCCTGTTCATGACATCCCCGACGTACGGGAGCTCCTTCGTCTGCTTCATCGGCCTGCTGATGCCACTTCTCGGCAGAGGCTCTGCCGGTTCGGTCAGCAAGAACTCTCCCCTCTCGATCCACTCCTTTAGAGTCCCCGCAACCCTTCTGGCCATGTGGAAGCTTGAAAGCGATGCTGTTGGAACCTCTTTTCCGTTTATCTCCACGGAACCTGACTTCAGCTCCGCGTAGCTCGTGCTTCTCAGCACAGGCCTGTCCCTTCGCTGCACGCCATAATCGACTATAGGAACGGTGATGTCACTGTCCCTGACAGCGGTGCTCAGCGCGAGCCTCTCGTTCAGTATCGGTATCGGAACGCCAACGCCAACATAAAGCGTCGGGCCGTACCTTGTGAAAGTAGCAGCTCTTAGGAACTCGCTGCTCATTCTCTTGAGGTCCCCTGCGACCATGAGCGTGGCGAACCCTGTATCAGGGCTGTGCTGTGTGCCGGGTCCCACGATGTAACCCTGTGCGCCTCCGAGGAATATCCTGACCCCAGTGCCTATATACTCAAACTCCGGATCGTTTGAGATCGGGTTGAGAACGCCCGCGCCGCTGTAGTGGACGTTCCCGAAGCGGGGGAGCAGCGTGCCCATGTATGTATGAAGAGTCCTGTCAGACGAGTTCGTGGCAGCGTTGTACCTCTGATACGCGTTTCTTGGGTTGACCATCAGCGCCTGGTTGAGGTCCTCCAGATGGAGAGTCGTCTCGATCTCCATCCTGGGATAACAGTCTGTGCCCACGCCCTCGCCCATCACATCCACAGCCCTCCCGGAGACGAGATCCTCTATGACGTGAGCGCCGCCGTACTCTATGCCTTTATCCTCAGATGGCTGGGTCGCTCCGAGAAAGAGATCGACTGCGGCAACCCCACCGTATGCCTCAACCCGGTTCAGCCAGGCCCTCGAGATCTTTATCGGCGGATCGCTGTGCCCGAGGTTCAGGAAGACTCCGGAGGAGCACATCGCCCCAAAGGTGCCAGTGGTCACGACATCTACCTCGCGCACTGCGCCATCCGGCCCCAGCTCTTCGACAATGGAGGGCATCTCCTCCGCGGTCACAACCCTGACGCTTCCGTCACGTATCCGCTCGTTGATCTCGGATAGCGATTTCTCTGCTGCCACGGCTGGGGCTTGCACCTTTTCCGATAAAAAGATATCCCAACAGACGCCAACAGTGCGATTTCGAAAGAACTGTGCGGTCAGTCTTTCGCACGCCCCTCCCTGACGGGCGGGCTTAATGCGCTTCGAATGCACGTCGGGCCTCTTGAGTACGTCGAGAACTGCCGAAGGTTTCTCAGGTTCGGCTTCATCCGATATGCTTCTGCTGGCGTGGAAGCAGCGGCTTCCATAAAGCCAGAGGAGAGATCCTGTGTTTGGGTAAGAGGCGGTCTCCATGCGGATATGGATGCGGCGAGAGAAATCGGATAAAGTTTAAATTAAAAAATAATAAAAATAATTTTTTTATTCTCTCGCGAGCATATCGTATAGAAACGCTGCCACAAGAGCGCCGAGCACCGGACCTATGACGTATATCGGATAGTGGCTCCAGAGCACAGGGCCGCCCATGATGTGGTCTATCAGGTATGGCCCAAATGTCCTGGCCGGGTTCAGGGAAGAGCCGGCGATGTTCCCTGTGGTCGTTATGACGCCTCCCACTGTCAGGCCTATTATCAGACCAGCAAATCCCTGAGGTGCACGCTCGTCGACGGCGACGCCCATGATCACCATCATCAGCAAGAACGTCCCCATCGCCTCTGCGAGCACCGCCTGACCGAATGATATGCCCGGGAACGGCGCGGTCGCTCCGAGCCCGCCGACCATCACAGCATCAGATCCTGCGCTCGCGGCGAAGAGGAGAGAGCCGAGGGAGGCGCCGATGAGCTGTGCCACTATGTATGGAACAACATCACCGCTCGGGAACCTCCTTGTTGCCCAGAGCGCTATCGTCACAGCCGGATTTATGTGCGCCCCTGATACCCTCCCGAGAGCGTATATGACGCCAGCGATCGCTATGGCGAACGCCATCCCTATCGCGAACCAGTCGCCTAGGCCGCCCAGAGCGCCGATCCCTATGTTGAAGGGGTTAGGCGGGCTGGAGCCCTTCGAGATCATGAGTGTGATAGCAGCAGCTCCAGCGCCGAAGTATACCAGAATCGCTGTCCCGATGAGCTCAGCAAGACATCTCTTGGCCAGGGACATCTTTCATCCCTCGTGGTATACAGCGTAGCATGGCTTGCAGAGAATCCTGGGAAGCTTTCTCTTCAGCTTCTTCGAGGGGAATGGGTATCCCCCTTCCCAGACCTCGATCTCATCCCTGACGAGATGATCCATGCAGACGCCCATCCCGCAGACTATGCATATCGCGACCGCCTCGGTGGTCTTGCCATCGAGGGCGCAGAGATAGCATCTCATTCAATCCCTCACACGGCTTCCTTCCACTGGCAGTACTGATGCCTGAAGTCTATCAGCGATGCAGCAGCGCAGTCCTTGCACACTCTCGCCGGAGACGCAGGCTTCTCCTTGTGCAGTGCTATTATGTTTGTCATCATCGTAGCTGTCACAGGCTCGCTCGTGAGCAGGCACGGATAATCAGCAAGCCTCATCAGAGCTGAGAATCTGACAGATATGGCGCATCCCGGATACGCGTACCTCTGCGGGTTCATCAGGACATCGTTTCTGTGTATCGGATCGAGATCGACATCGAATCCCAGGACCTTCGGGACGATCTTCGTCTTTGCGCCGTTCCTCATGCGCATTGCCTTGTCCAGGTACTTCCATCCTCTGAGTATCATGTCCATGAAGTCGCAGTTGTGAAGCTCCGCGGCTGCGCTCCTTGTGGGGTAAAGCTGCACGTAGTTGTGGAATCTCTTTGTGAGTAGGTCTACAATCATTATCGCGTTGAAGCCATCAAGCTCCAGGATGTGCTCTACAGCGCATGCTGATGCTCCAGTGGCGAGCGCGAGCGGCTGGTACTCGTTCTTGAATTTATCAACGGCATTGTTCAGCGTGGACTCCATGACCTCTGTTGTGGCCTCGATCGTCGCCATCACAACATCATCCTTGCACATGTTGAATGTCGACTGAGCGATGTGGTGCGCTATGTCCCCGACGCAGTATGCTGGCACTGTTACTATGTTGCCGTAGTGCACACCGTCATCCATCGCAGCCTTGACCGCGCCCTTCATCCTGCTCTTGTAGCTCTGCATGTACTTTCTCACATCGAATGATGTGTGTCCCGCAGCATCCATCAGCCTTGCCTGCGCCTCGATGGGCGTTCTGTACACAGCCTGAATCATCTCGATCTCTTTCTTGATGGCATCTGAGAGCGTAGCACCCTTCTCGATCTCGTGCGCGAAGACCTCGCCTATGCCATAGGATGTGTTCATGCCCCACGATTTCGCAGCGAGTATCGCCTGCTTGTGGTGCTCCGGAATGTTCACTGTTTTCAGTATCCTGTTCACGACGTTGCTCGTCGATCCCGGGATCAGCGCGAAATCAACGACGCATGTCGGACCGTAGAACCCGCCGTATCTCCTGACCACCTCCAGTCCGATCAGGGCCTCCGCCTTTCCCACTGCCTGTATGAACGCCTCGACGCTCTTCCTGAACTTTTCGTCCTCCTCGTAGAGTATCTCCATTATGGCCGGTGTCTGGTAGTGCTCCACAAAGGGATCGTCCTCCGGACGTATTGTCTTTGTTAGAGAGCTCAGTATATCGTAGTGAGCGTTCACCGAGTCGACGTGGAGCTTTATCACAGCCTTTGACTGGCCATCCGCGACGGTCATCTTGTTGACCACATCGACATATGCCTTCGTATCTGATATGACGAAGTCCTGGCCTCTCTTTCTCTTCACAGTCTCAACATCTGCACGCTGGGCCATCATGGCCTCGTCAACCATTTTTTTGTATAGGTCTGACATGCTCACCACCCCACAGAGTAAGGGATTGAGGTATCCTGCCCATCATCGATCTAACTGCCCTCAAACCCCAAAAGCAATATGTCCATTAAGGATATAAGAATTTTGTTTTGTTGTTTGCTAACACAGTTCCATCATGGATCTCCATTCCACCAACCGGCCAGCTGCTTGATCAAGGCATTCTGCTGATTCCGGACCCCTCTCAAAACAGCCAGACGTCTTTGATTGTCAATATATCGTCCTGCAACCCAGAGACGCTGCAGATCATCTTCACGGTAGTTGCTGATGCAGTTTACCGGTGACACCCTCTCTTCCTCCGAAGTGAGGGGGTCTTCTGCCTGATTTCCTTTAAACTTGCGGACATGCGCCCATCAAATATATCCGCTCTGCCATCATATTCGATATGGAGGTTCTGTCATGAGGGTTGTGGTGCCGCTTGCTGAGGGCTTTGAGGAGATCGAGTTTGTGACAGTGGTTGACATCCTCAGGCGCGCTGGAATCGATGTAGAGGTCGCCGGCCTCAGGGACGGTCCGGTCCAGGGCTCACATGGTGTGAGGGTTATTCCGGACACCACCTTCGACCGGGTGGATTTCAACAGAGCTGATGCGATAGTGCTCCCTGGAGGGAATCCCGGATTCATAAATCTCGGCAAAGACGAACGCGTTCTCGATGCTGTACGGAGGATGTCTGCAGCTGGCAAGTACGTGGCCGCGATATGCGGCGCTCCATCTGTCCTGGTGAAGGCCGGGGTTCTGAACGGCCGGATTGCCACAGTGCATCCGGCAGGAAAGGACGAGGTGGCTGCCTGCGCGCGGTACCTGGACGAACGCGTCGTGGTGGATGGGAATGTGATCACGAGCCAGGGGCCTGGCACAGCCATGGACTTCGCCCTGAAGCTCGTCGAGCTCCTCGCCGGAAGGGAGGCCATGCTCAGAGTTGGGAGGGAGACGCTGGTCCTGAGATAAGCACATCTCCTCCCCTCCACCATATCACCACCGCGATATCACAACAGCGGCTGTGATGATGAAGAGATAAAGCCCCGGCCTTAAACGGCCGGCTGCTCTCACTCTATGTATATCGCGGGCCTTCCGGGCTCTGCATTCTGGGCCCTGCCCTTCGGATCGTACTGAGGTTTGTCCGCAGCGTAGACCTCAACCGGGCAGCTGAACACCTGGGAGAGATACTCCTTCTCCCTCGAGAGGATACCGAGTTCGTCCAGCTCAAGCACATCTCCGCTCAGGGCATGCGCTGACTTCGCAAGCCTGCCTGCATACTTTTGAGCATCCTTCTTGTGGCTCTGTATCTTCGGATGGCTCATAGCGGATTTCATCAGAGCGCCCATGTCGAGCCTCCCGCCTTTCGAGACCTCAAGAGCCAGGCGAAGCATCTCTCTCTTCCACGCGGGAGTTGTGTACAGCACGATCCTTCCGGGCTTTGTCTTTGTCACCCTTATGATCTCCTCGACATCCCTCTGTGTCTGCTCCAGGTACGCCTCTGCTCGCTCTGCATGCTCATCAATGAGAGAGATCTCCGGCACCGGCCAGGGAGCTCTTGAAACATATCCCTCGCCAATGTTCTGCCAGATCTCCTCGCAGATGTGAGGGGTGAACGGAGCCATAAGTCTTACCCAGACATTCAGTATCCTGCGGAGCTGGTTCCTTCCACCTCTCCTCTCATACCATCTCAAATCGTTGAGCATGTGGTAGAACGCGCTCTGAAGCGCCCTTCTCGTCTGGATGTTGTTCAGCGCATCTGTCGTCTCGATGATCCTGCGCTGAAGTCGAGATAACATCCACCTGTCGATCAGCGTCAGTTCCGCGCTCTCATCTATGTCATTCCTTTCGATGATCTCCCTGGCGAGCGCGTAGAACCTCTCGACCTGACCGCGTGTCGCCTGCGCGCCGTCATTCCTCCAGTCCGCATCCTGGGTGTACTCTGCATTCGCAAGTATGTACAGCCTGGTCACATCAGCGCCGTTCTCTGCGACAGCCTGCTTGAGCGTGAGTATAGGCCCTCTGGACTTCGACATCTTCTGGCCCTCGAGAGAGACGAACCCGTTCACGGCTATCGCCCTGGGCCAGAGGCTCTCCGGAAATATCGCCACATGGTGATACAGGAAGAAGAGCAGGTGGTTTGCCACCAGATCCTTTCCGGAGGTCCTGAGGTCCACGGGATACCAGTACTCGAAGTCCTCGCGTATACGCCTGACAGTCCCCACGTCCAATCCTGTAATAGATGCGACCTCCTCAGGCGAGCCCTTTCCGAGGAAGATGTAGTCGAAGAACTGCGGGACCAGCCGGTCTATCCTCATGCCCGCGTTGACATACTTCGCCAGGATGTAGAACGCCATGTATATCGTGCTGTCCGCCAGCGACTCGATCAGCCACTCCTTGTCCCAGGGAAGCCTTGTCCCGAGACCCTTCCGCCTTGCGCATGCCTTGTCCTTGAGCCAGTCGATCTTGTTGATGAACTCCGCGCGCATATCCTCGGGAATGATCCGCATGCCAGCAAGACACTCCAGCACCCTGGACTTCCAGACGGGATCAGAGTACTCCAGGAACCACTGATCGCGGACCATCTTGACGACACACCTCGCCCCGCATCTGCAGATCACCGGAGTCTCACTGAACTCGTAGAATATCTCCGCCTTCCCCTGATCTATAAGGTCCTGTAGCAGTATGTCCTTTATCCTGTGCACCGGAGTTCCTGCGTATCTTCCGGTGATCTCCTTCAGCACCCCGTTGTGAAACTCCCGGCGGTAGACGAGCTTCGTCGCCTCCTCAGCCTTCGGATCGTTCTGATCCTTCACACCCAGCTCGTTAACGGCATCAACTGCCGGGAACTCTCCATACTCCGGCACAGATATCAGAGAGATGAATTTTATGTTGCGGAGATCCTCTGTTATGCCGTACCTGCTTAGATCCGCATCGTAGAGATCCCTGAGCGCGAGGTAGTCCAGAGGCGCATGCGCGGGCACGGACATGACTATGCCTGAGCCGTTATCAGGATCGACGAATGTGGCAGGGAGGATGATGATCTCATCTCCAGTTACAGGATTCCTGGCCTTCTTACCGATCAGCTCCTCCCCCGGGATCTCGCCGATCTTCTCCACAGCTCTATCTGTGAAAGTCAGCTTGTAATATGCCTGGGGGCTTATTATCCAGACCTCATCATTCACCCTTGCGATGTAATGAACGACATCTGGATTCACCCACAGGTTCGTCACCCCGAAGACCGTCTCAGGGCGGAGGGTGGCACATGGCAGCACCTTATCATCGATCCTGAACTTTATCAGGGTGAAGTCCAGTATCGTCGCGTCCTCTCCCCTCAGTATATCGTGATCCTCTACAGGATTCTGATCGTTGGGGCACCACCTTACAGGATGCGAGCCCTTGGTGACATATCCCTTCTCCCGGAGTATTCCGAACTGCCACTCGATGAACCTGTTGTACGCTGGATCTGTTGTTGTGAACTCCCTCCTCCAGTCTATGGAGTAGCCTATGCTCCTCATGGCGAGCTTCGCCTGCTTCCTGAAGTAATCGACTATGGCCTCGGGAGTGGTCAGCTGCTTCAGCTCCTCCTCGGGTATGCCGTGCAGCCTGGTGTAGACATCCCATATCAGAGGATCGCGGTTCGCGATCAGCTCGCTGAGCCCGACTATGGGGGTACCTGTCGCGTGGAACGCCATCGGGAAGAGGACGTTCTCGCCCAGCATCCTGTGGTACCGCGCTATGGCATCGCCTATCGTAAAGGTGCGTGTATGTCCAGCGTGAAGGTTGCCGTTCAGATATGGATATGGTATCGTCAGAAAGAACTTATCTCTCGAATCAGGCTCCGCGTGGAATACGCCCTCCTCCTCCCATATCTTCTGCCACTTCGCCTCTATCTCATGCGCTGAATACTCTTTACGCAACATACACCCTCCTCTCAGAGATTCCTCAGCCTTTCAGCAGCCATCTCGATCCTCTCTGTGGGCTGGGTCACAGAGAGCCTTATGTAACCTTCGCCATGCTCGCCGAATCCGACGCCTGGTGTCACAACTATACCCGTCCTCTCGAGAAGCATCTTGGCGTACTCCCTGGAGTCGCCGCCGGTCCACGCCCAGAGGTAGAACGTCGCCTTCGGCTTCGCGAGCTCGAGCCCAATATCGCAGAGCGCTGAGTACAGGATATCGATCCTCTCCCTGTACACGGACCTCAATCCATCAACCATCTCCGGCGGGCTTCTGAGAGCAGCTATCCCCGCGTCCTGTACAGCTCCAAAGTTCCCGGAGTCTATGTTCGACTTGACCCTGCCGATGCCCTCAATGATCTTAGCGCTTCCTGAGACCATGCCTATGCGCCAGCCAGTCATGTTGTACGTCTTTGAGAGCGAATGAAACTCGACAGCCACATCCTTCGCTCCGGGTACCTGAAGTATGCTGGGAGGTCGCCTCTCGAAGTATATCTCAGAGTACGGGTTGTCGTGCATCACCAGAATCCCGTACTCGCGGGCGAGATCCACCAGCTCCCTGAAGAAATCCAATCCAGCGACCGCGCCGGTCGGATTGTTCGGGTAATTCAGAAAGATCAGCCTGGGCCTCCAGTTCGGGTCTTGCTCCAGCCTCTCCCTTATTCTCCTGAGATCGGGGAGAAACGAGTTCTTCTTCATTAGAGGCATCCTCTCAGGAATGCCACCTGCAAACATCACCGCTGTGCTGTAAACCGTATACGCTGGATCCGGAACGAGGGCTGTGTCCCCTGGATTTACGAACGCCAGCGGGGCATGCGCAAGCCCCTCCTTCGATCCTATTAGTGTCAGTATCTCTGTGAAGGGATCCAGATCGACGCTGAAGAGATTGCGATACCACTCAGCCACTGCCTCTCTGAACTCGATCTTTCCCTCATACGATGGATACTGATGGTTTGCAGGTCTCTTCACGGCCTCGCACATCTCTCTGACTATATGCTCAGGCGTTGGGATGTCCGGGTCGCCCACGCTAAGATCTATGACGTCAACGCCCCTCTCTCTCGCTCTCCTCTTGATTCCGTCGATCTCGGCGAACAGATATGGAGGAAGGGATTTTATCCTATCAGCGTACATTCATATCTCTCCGAAGATGCTGGAGGATCCAGATGCTGCCGCAACTACTAGCGCTGTTTAGTATATAAGAGTAAGGGGTTTCATGCTCACGATCAGAGATCTGAGGAGATGGCTGCCAGAGAGCGTCATCGAGCTCTATGAAGCATCGGGGATAAGCGAGCTCTACCCTCCACAGGCCGATGCGATAGAGCGCGGGCTTCTCGACGGAAGGAACATGATCATATCAGTGCCGACTGCGGCTGGAAAGACCCTTCTCGCGGAGCTTGCGATGCTCAGGGGCGCGCTCTCAAGAAAAAGGGCGCTTTACATAGTCCCGCTGCGCGCTCTGGCCTCGGAAAAGTTCGATAGCTTCAGCAGGTTCTCCAGGCTCGGCCTTAAGATAGGGATCAGCACCGGGGATTTTGAGAGGAGGGACGAGAGTCTGGGCAGGAACGATATAATCATAGCGACATCTGAGAAGGCGGACTCTCTGATACGAAACGGGGCCTCCTGGGTGCGTAAGATCGGTGTTCTGGTCGTGGATGAGATCCATCTCCTGGACTCCGCAAACAGGGGCCCGACCCTGGAGATGACGATGACGAAGCTCATGCATCTCAATCCTGAGATGCAGGTGATCGGGCTCAGCGCGACGATAGCCAACGGAGAGGAGATCGCGGACTGGATAAAAGGGGAGATCGTCTCGAGCGACTGGCGGCCTGTCAGGCTCAGGGAGGGTGTGCTGCTGGAGGACAGACTTGTCTTTCCGGATGGGGGGATACAGCTCGAGAACCGGAGCAGGGATCCTGTGCTGAACCTTGTTATGGATACAATTGACCAGGGCGGACAGATGCTGATATTCGAGAGCACCAGGAGGAATGCTGAGGCGATGGCTCAGAAGCTTGCCGGAGCTCTCCGGGAATCCGAGGAGACGATCGAGATTGCAGAGAGACTAAGCGGCGAGGGCGAGACCTCGAGGAAGCTCTCCATATGCCTGAGACGCGGAGCCGCGTTCCATCATGCAGGACTTCTGCCCGAGCAGAGGCGTTTGATAGAGATGGGGTTCAGGCAGAATATCATAAAGGTGATAGCATGCACCCCGACCCTCGCTGCGGGACTGAACTTACCGGCGCGCAGGGTTCTCATAAGGAGCTACAAGAGATATGAAGCGGGTCTCGGAACCCGCCCGATTCCGGTCATGGAGTACAGGCAGATGGCTGGGAGAGCTGGCAGGCCGGGGCTCGATCCATATGGAGAGTCGCTCATCATGGCCAGAAGCGAGGACGAGCTCCAAAAGCTCATGGAATACTACGTGATGGGCGAGCCTGAGGAGATATGGTCGAAGCTGGCCAGCGAGAGAGCGCTCCGCACGCATGTGCTTGCAGCGATTGCTTCTGGATTCGCAGATTCGATAGATTCCCTGAGCAGACTCATGGCATCGACATTCTACGCTCGCCAGCAGGATCCATCGCATCTGGGAGAGACCATAGATTCTGTTCTCGAGTTTCTCGTGAGGAGCGATATGATCGAGGAGGATCTCAGTCCCACACCCCTCGGCTCTCTTGTATCCAGGTTGTATCTGGATCCGCTGAGCGCCGTGAAGATGATCCAGGGGATCAGGGGCGTTCGCAGGCCCTCTGAGCTCACGCTTCTGCATGTGATAACGATGACCCCTGACATGGAGCTCCTCTTCGTTCAGCAGAGCGACAGCTGGCTAGAGGATTTCATCTCCGAGCACTCATCAGAGCTCGGGAGCGAGGAGAACCTCGACTGGCTACTCAGGGAGGTGAAGACAGCCTCCATGCTCCTGGACTGGATAAACGAGGCTCATGAGGACAGGATCGCGGACATGTACAATATCGGCCCGGGAGATGTCATGAGAATTGCGGAGACCGCGGAGTGGCTCATGAGCGCGCTGCACAGGATATCGAAGCATATGGATCTAGGAGTCACGTATCTGGCTGAGAGGCTGGCGCTCAGGATACACTACGGCGCAGGCGATGAGCTCCTCCAGCTGCTGGAACTGAAGGGCATAGGCAGGGTAAGGGCCAGGAAGCTCTACCAGGCCGGCTACAGGAGCTTGGAGAGCCTCAAAGCCGCGGATAAATCCACCCTGTCAGAGATCCTCGGCCCGAAGATAGCGGAGATGGTGATATCACAGCTGAAGGAATCTGATGTACAAGCATGGTCCTCCAGCCTCAAAATGTCCAGCAGCAAGCGGTAGATACATGAAGTCCTATGATGTCCTCAGCCCAGATGCATTCCGACGATCGCTTATCGCGTCGATTTAATTTGAGTGGAAAATACACTGAATATATGTGAGTGGCGATTTTGAAAGAACAAAGAGAGCAGGGATGCTCTTCAACTCGATGCTTTAGGTGGGCCGCTACCTCACCAACAAGTTAAAGTATTACTGGGTTTGAATCATAATTATGTGTTAGCACTGAAGTGGGGGTAGCTGAAGGGGTGTAGCTCTGTGTCAATTGCTGTGATCTCTGATACGCATTTCGGCTCAAAGTGCTCTGCTCTTTCAAGGCGCGATAATGTTGATTACCTCATATGGGAGCTCTGGAGGTACGGAGAAGGCATAGATGAGGTTGTGCTTCTCGGCGATATCCTCGATCTCTGGAGGGCCCGGATGGAGAATGCCATACGAGATGCCAGCTATTTCTTCAGGCGGCTGGACGAGCTGGGCGTGAGGGTGAGCTATGTGGTGGGCAATCACGATCACCACATGACGATCATACGCCAGGAGCTCTCTCTTCTCGAGAGGGCCGCGAGGGGTGAGCCTTTCGCAGTTTATCTACCCAACCTGAGATGGTCGATGAATCTCGCGGGACTGAAGATGACATTCCATTATCCCACGTATGAGATATCGATGGGAAGCAGGCGCCTTCTTTTCACACACGGCCATCATCTAGATGGCATTAAATCGCTGCCTGTGCAGATATTCGAGGGAATACGCAGGCTATCGGGGGAGCCTGTGCTGCCCGCTGATCTCGAGAGGATGATGGCGTATGCATATGAGAGCATCTACAGGTCCTGCTACCTGGGCGAGACTGTGGAGATAGAGGAGTCGCTCTGGAGGGTCACGGGCATATTCGAAAAGGTGAGATCTGGATTGCTCAGGACGCTGAGATACAGCCCTGTTGAGTCTCAGTACGATGCCATCCTCAGGTTCATCAGAGAGAGGCATCCAGGCAGGGTAGATTGCTTCGTCTATGGCGATACGCACCAGGCTGCCATCTACAGAAAGGATGATGATCTCCTGGTTGCAAACGCAGGCTCGCTAGCTGACGGTGGTGACAACACGTATCTCATACTCACAGATGATGAGATCCGCCTGAGAGGATTTGGCAGGCATGAGCCGCTGAGGAGAATGCATTTTTGAGGCGCCATTCCGTTCCTCAAGGACGTGAAGAGATCATCCAGAAATTCCCTTTTGCAAAAAGGATTTGGCGCATGTCCGTTATCCCGTGCTGGAGACTGACACCTTCTTGGTATGGCCATCTCCCTCGTATCCCGCTGGATGGGCGGAAGAGGGCTGCATATAAAATTTAGCGCCGAGGGAGGGATTCGAACCCTCGATCCCCGAAGGGGAACAGGTTTAGCAAACCTGCGCCCTACCTGGCTAGGCTACCTCGACACAGATAAATCCAATCATTGCAGGTGCATCGTCGCATCTTGCACGCCGGCTCCGCGCCGCCCGCTCGTGGCAGAAGCGCTCGCTGCAAGAGTATGCGTCTCCACCTTACCATAAATAGATATCGTTGGTCACTTCACGCAGCGCAGGAGGTCCTTGCTGGTGATGATGCCGACAAGCGCTCCTTCCTGGACCACTGGAAGACGGCGTATGTTGTGGCGCATCATGAGCTCAGCCGCCTCTCTGCTGGTGGCATCTGGAGAGATCGTGACAAGCGGGGCTGGAGTCATTATGTCTGCCACGCAAACCCTCTCAGGGTCCAGGCCGGCTGCGAAGACCTTGGTGAATATGCGACTTGTTGTGACAATGCCCTTTACCTCTTTGAGAAGGCCACCCTCTGCGACGATAACGCAGCCCTTCGGCCCGCTGGACATCAGCCTTATCGCATCTATGACCCTCGCATTCGGCGGCACTGTGAGCACCGGATAGCTCATCAAATCCATAACCCTAGCAGGCATCCAACCCACTTCGCAATGTATTATGGCAATACGCATATAAATACTGAACCTATTCCGCCCTCAGCCACTCCACATCCATACCATCAAGATCTATAAGCGCAGCATACCCCATGCGCGCCTCTCCAACGTTAACCACCAGCGTGCCTCCGAGCCATGAGGCGCCACGGTCCTCGTGGATGTGGCCGCATACAACCAGATCCGGCTGATGCTCCTCGATCACCCGGCGCAGGCCAACGCTTCCAGAGAGCTCCCCGTTGTAGAGACGATCTCTCACCCCTCTAGGTGGCTGGTGGACCACCACCACCCGCTGCTCGAGATCGCGAATGGACTGGAGCAGATCCGTCAGGGTGCGGTAAAGATCCTCATCGCTGTGGTAGTACCTTGTGGGATCTCCGATCCTCCTGGGGTTCCTCGCCACCATCCCGCCCATGCCCACAAAACCCACATTCCCCAGCAGAAATGACGACCGATGGATCGGTATGAGGCCATGCCTGCGCCAGAGAGCCTCAGCAAAGCTCCTGGGATCCATATTGCCAGGGACTATGAGCTTCATCTGCGGAAAGCGGGAGAGCTCGTCGAGAACATATGCCGCATCCTCCGGTGTCCCATCATCGTGAAGATCTCCTGCTATCACCATCAGATCCGCAGAGCAACCTTTCAGAAACCCCAGGCCGGGGTACGCATCATGAACATCAGCTATGCAGAGCAGCCGCATAAGAAACCACCACGCGGAATAGATCACATTAGATCATGATATTGGTATGGGATTTGGAGGTTTCTCTCGAATTGTTGATGCATCTTTGCGCGGATCACCAAAATACATTTTGTGCGCGCTTGTCATCGAATGGTAAATTCCTGCTGTGTTGAATAATTAAGAGCTCTAAGGTCGATAGCTATCGATTTTTACTAGAATTGCAATTCGTATGAATCGAGCCTCTGCTATCTGATTCTCAAACATTATTCAACACAGCATAAATTCCCACAAAAAGAGGAGGTGTAGCTCAAACCGCTGAGCTACATTCCCGCGACATACTTGAGCTCGGTTGAGCCACGCGATAACTCCGAGGAGGCAAGTCCGATCGACGCGTCCCCTTCAGCGACGATCTTCAGACCGTACGGACATCCCTCTGTGCATGTCCTTACAGCCTCCTTGACGATGTCTGTGGCATCCAGCGTATACTCGCCTGGGGATTCGATCTCGATCTCTGCGGATACGTTCTCCACAGCTTCGGGGGCATCATTCCATGTGAGCTCAGGGCTGATATAGCCGTGGACAAAGTAGACTTTGATGGCTCCTGGCTTCTCCACCTCTGAGACCGTCAGCTTCAGTGTTGCGGTGGAGACCTGATCAGGAGAACTGATGCCCTGATTGCCAAAAGCATTTACAAATCCGATGTATGCGATCTTCACAGGCTCTCCTGCCTGTGATGCCACCCACAGCGTGGTCTCACCGCCGAATGTCGCATCCGGATTGTCTCTATCAACATATGTATCTACATCGAGGCCTGCTGTGAAAGTGCCCGCAAAGGCAGATCCCAGCAGCAGGAAAAGCACCACTGTTGCATAGACAAGCTTCAAACCAAACACCTCATGCCCTGATGATCCATATAAATTAAAAAAGATTTGTGTTCATCTCGGATCTACATGAGATCTATACGATCACCTGCCATTACTTAGCTCGCATATGACATCGACAAATATTGATGCGTTCGATCTTCCTGATTTACGGTTTTTGCCATCGTTGTGCTGGTCGTGGGCTCTGATGACGAACACGCACGCGAATCTGCAGATACACGATGCCACATTGATCCCTCAGGGTCGCATGCATATGACTCAACGATTGCGGGACTTTGGGAGCAGGCCGTCTCAAAGCTGTAAGGGCAATGGGACAGATACAGCGCATCTGGTTTTCAGGATACCAATGTCAACTCCAGATTGTATCTGGCACTTTACGGGTCCCCGGCTAGAGAAGGAGAAGCCCCACGCCCATCGCCAGGAAGATCAGCCCCGCTGCCAGGGAGATCGTCCGCCGCTTTATGTATCTCAGTATGAACCTTCCAAGGTATATGGCGCTCAGCGAGAGCATGAACAGAGCAAGCATGGTGCCGCTGAGGACCATCCACGGGTTGTACTGTGTCGCGAATATCGCGGATGCGATCTGTGTCTTATCCCCCCACTCAGCCAGAAATATCACCAGAAAGCCAGACAGGAATGGGCTGTCATCAAATCTCCTGCTCTCCTCCCCATCCCCATCAAGATCTCTAAGTGTGGTTATCCCGAATAGGAGGAAGATCGCACCTGAGATGATCTTCAGAACGCTCGCCGGAACGACCTCTGTTATCCACGCGCCGAGAAGTATGGCGAAGCCGTCGACGATGAAAAAGGCGAGCATCACCCCTGTGAGCAGCATCAGATGTCTGCCTGTTCTGGTGGACAGCAGGAGAACAGAGAGCTGTGTTTTATCGCCGAACTCCGCGATGGCAATGGTGATAAAAGGGATGAGCAGATCCGCGAGCATCCCTCAGCGGTTGTCCGCCTTATTTATAGCGATTTCTCTCGAATCCACTGCTTTCTACCATGCAGAACAGCAATGTCTATGGCTTCTGCAGAGAGCATGCAGAGGCTCGCAGTGTTCGGGAACTTCATGCTCTATTATTTGGTGGTCTCTCGTCGGTTCGAATGCTTCTGAAAATCAGTGAGGCTTGGAGAAGGTGTTGGACGAATAACATTTAGCGGTCTCTCGTCAGTTCAACTGCTTCCGGGCTACAACCGTGCCCTGGCCGCAGTACTCGTTCTCGAGCTGTATCGTCGTATGCTCTATCCCGAAGATGGACCTTAGCCGCTCTCGTATCTCGTTGAGCGTCCTCTGATGGTCAGACCCAGGAAAGACCACCACATGTGCGCTGAGCACGATGTTCGAGGAGCATACGCCCCATATGTGAAGATCGTGGACCTGAATCACCCCGGGCGCAGTGGATATCTGGTTCGCGACCTCATCGGATCTTATGCACTCAGGCACGCCCTCCATAATCAGGCGGAATGAGTCTTTGAGGAGCCTGTAGGAGCCGGCAAATATCAGAGCAGAGATGAACACGCTGATGATCGAATCTGCGGGGTACCAGCCGGTCCTCCAGATCACAAGCGCTGCTGCGATCACGCCAAGAGATGCTGCTGCATCCCCAAGGACGTGAAGGATCGCGGATCTGAGGTTCAGATCCTCCACGTGGCCGTCCCTGCTCAGAACAAAGGCGACGATGAGGTTCACGATGAGCCCGAAGCTCGCGATGAGAAGCAGATCCAGGCCCTTCACGGGCTCAGGCTCCAGAAGTCTCCTGTACGCCTCGATGAGAACGACCAGGGCCACAAACCCAAGGGTGAGACCGTTAGCAAGCGCCGCAACCACCTCGAAGCGGTGGAAGCCGTAGCTGTACCTCTCGCTGGCCGGAAGCGCTGAGATCCTGATCGCGAACCAGCTCAGACCGAGCGCGAAGAGGTCGAGGAATACATGCGCTGCATCCGATAGCAGCGCCAGGCTGCCAGTCCACCAGCTCCCTGCCAGCTCCGCTACCAGTATGGATACCGTGAGGATCATGGCCAGCGCAAAGCGCTGCTCAATCACTCTGATCTCGTGTGCCTTCATGGAGGATTTTAAAGCACAGAGCGGCTGGCTCTGAGCCTTTGAATGTTTTGATGCCTGTAGGCTTGCCGGACTGCCCTGACAGGGGATATGAGGTTGCGTATGAGGTGCTCAGATGAATCGTCAGCCAATCCGGCCTGAAGACCGGAGTTTCCACTGACCCTGCGCCTCGGGGGCACTATGAATAGCGCAGATCTATGTAAACCCCGCTCAGATATCCGTCCCTGTCCACCATGGCGATTACAGGATATGCGCCCCTCCTTGTGTGAATCTTGACCACGCCGATCGGGTTCTGGGTGTCGGCATCGAGCACGCTGAGCATGCCGCTATCTACCGTAACATATCCAAGAACTGTTCCCTCTCTGAGGGAGATGCTTTTCAGAGAGCTGTACCTCCTGTCGCGGTACTCTGCTGCCAGACCTCCAAATGGATCGTAGAATCTGTAGCTGAAGCCGCGAACAGGCATCGTGGTGCATCCGTAGAGCCATGGGGCATGCTCGCTTATGAGCCAGGGCCTTCCAACACCCATGTTGAAGAGAGCCTCCGCCCTCCTCTCACCGGGTGCGTACTCGACCTGCGCACTTACCGAAGCGACAGAGAGCAGCGCAAGGAGCAGAAGACAGACTCCCAATCTTCTCATGGAATTTAATCTGATGTGATTGTAGTTATCTCTTTCGCATTGGCCGGAAGATCGCTTACTCGATAAAATCCCAAAGATTAAATAACATCGCCAGGTATTGGAGCGCTGAATGAATCAGAAGGAGTTTGCCAAGGCATTTGCGATATTCGTGGGCGCTGTGATGGTGCTATCCGCGTTTGCGGGGTTTGTTCTGCGGAGCGGGGATGTGGAGACCCGGTCTGGGCCGGAATCGGTTGAGACAGCACCGCTCTCCGCCTTCGGAGTTAGGGGAAATCTGGTGGACATGAGCTTTTCCAGCATGCAGGACCTGCTTGAGATGTGCCCTGAGAGCACAACATTCGCATACTGGATCGATCTCGAGGCATCGCAGAACATAACAGATGCTGCAGCCTCTGTGATTCCTGAGATCTATCCACCTGCAGCAGGGCTGATCTACAGAGATAAGATGTACCCCACGGAGATCAAGCGAGAGGCATCGGTATTCTTCAACGATACATGGGCTGAGTTCCACTGGGTAATGCCATTCAGCTACAACTACCAGGGGCTTGTGATACCCTACAGCGATTTCATGATCATACCTGCGACCGGAGATCTGGGAAGGGTTTTCGGGAGGCCGACGCTATTCGGCCCTGAGAGCGCGCTGAAGCAGATAATCGACGTGATTCTTGGCGGATTCCCGACAGATCGACTGACCCTGGCGTACGACGAGATCGCGGATCTGCAGATCGCAGGCGTCGGTGGCGTCGAGAACGCACCGCTCGGCGGCGGGTACGATGAGTTCTATGCAGGCATATCTCAGAGAGGGAACGACGTTTATGTGAGCTGCAAGTTCATGTCGCCATCTGGGAACACGCTGACAAGAATACAGACGCTCGCCTCCAAATACAACATGAGCATCTCGCGCGATGGCAGCATTCTGCGACTCGACGGAAGCGTACCACCAGAGGGGCTGAAGGGCATGATCGCAGATCTGCTCGCGCCCTGACAGCGTAAGCTTTTTAGATACGGAGATGTAGCTGGATCTGTTCATTCGAGTGAGGCAATTTTCCACGATGAATGATGATGGGCTGGTGCCCTGAAGGAGATGTGTGATATGGCTAGACCGATATATGTGAGGTTTGATGTTCCACCTGAGCTGGCATCCAAGTCGCTTGAGGCGCTTGAGCTGGCTCGAGACACCGGAAGGATAAAGAAGGGAACGAATGAAGCTACAAAGGCCGTGGAGCGAGGGGTTGCGAAGCTCGTGATAATTGGAGAGGACGTGGAGCCACCAGAGATAGTGGCGCACCTGCCCCCGCTCTGCGAGGAGAAGAACACCCCCTACGTGTATGTGAAGAAACAGAGCGATGTGGGGGCGGCTGCCGGTCTGAGCGTGAAGAGCGCGGCAGCGGCGATAATAGAGCCGGGAAAGGGAAAGGAGCTGTTGGAGGAGATAATCCAGAAACTCCAGGCTCTGAAGTAGGTGATAAATAGTGGCTGAGGAGAACGGCGTCCCCGCTGAGGTCATAGAGGTCATCGGGGTCACCGGAATGCATGGAGAGGCCACCCAGATCAAGTGCAGGATACTGGAGGGCTCGAACAAGGGCAGGATCATAACCAGGAACTGCATGGGACCTGTGAGGGTTGGCGATGTCCTGATGCTTCTGGAGACCGCGCGCGAGGCCAAGAAGCTGACTGGCAGGTGATCCCCAATGGAAGAGAGAAGATGCTCATTCTGCAGCACCAAGATCACTCCTGGCACGGGGAAGCTGTACGCAAAGAAGGATGGGACTGTGTACTACTTCTGCTCGTCCAAGTGTGAGAAGAACATGAGGCTTGGCCGGGTGCCCAGAAAGATAAAGTGGGCTCGAAAGGGGGCGTAGAGGCTGGAGCGCACATTTGTTATGATCAAGCCGGATGGCGTGCAGAGAGGGCTTGTCGGCAGGATAATCCAGCGGATCGAGGAGAAGGGCTTCAAGATAGTGGCGATGCGCCTCTCGGTCATGGAGAGAGAGCGTGCTGAGAAGCACTACGCAGAGCACGCGGGAAAGCCATTCTACAGGGACCTTGTCGATTTCATAACCTCCGGCCCGTCTGTGCAGATGGTCGTTGAGGGAAAGGGAGTCATCTCCGCAATGAGGAAGATGAACGGCGCGACCAACCCTGCAGAGGCGGCTCCCGGCACGATCAGGGGGGACTTCGGAATAGAGACCGGTCGCAACGTGGTTCACGGCTCTGACTCGCCTGAGTCTGCAGCCCGCGAGATAGCCCTCCACTTCAGCGACTCAGAGATCTTCGAGTACAGACGCATCGATGAGCCCTGGCTTTACGAGTGAGCAGGGGCTCAGGCACATATTTTATCAAAGATTGTCGATATGCCATCCAGCGGTGTTCGCGCTCTTTTGGAGCTCATGCTCATATCTTTTATCAACATTCTCAGATTTGGAATGCGATCTGTGGCGCAGGCCTGGAAGCCCTGGCCTTCAGGGAAGGGAGCATTCACGCCAACAACTTAAAATGCCATCCCGACAGAGATGCTATGGCGCTCCGAAGGCGCTCATTTAAGAGGTGAGTCGGTTGCCTCCTGTCAACAAGGCTATAGTCTTCCTGGGGCCTGAGGATTGCTACGGCCCGTGTGGCTGCGGAATGGACATGGCCATTCTGCCTGTGCTTGTGCCAAAGGACTGGTACCTTGAGGAATGCCCTCCTGAGGTGGCGAACGATTTCTTCTGCATGGGTGAGGACTTCAGAAGGATATGTGGATTCACAATAAACAATGTGTTTGAATATGAGATGAACGGCGTCGAGTACTTTGCGAACTTCTCATGCTGCAGGGAGTGCGCAGAGCGCGCAGTGAACCAGGGATACGCTGTCTGGGCTGACAGGGACTATCCCATGTCTCTGAGGTGAAGGTGTTTGGCATGCAGGATCTACACAACGCCTGACTGCCCGAGATGCGAGCAGTTGAAGGCGTTTCTTGAGAGCAGGGGCGTGAGTTTTGAGGTGGTTGATATGACAACAGCCGAGGCCCTCACCGAGCTCAGGGTCAATGGAGTGTTCACGATG
Source organism: Methanothrix sp. (assembly GCF_024518575.1). Taxonomy (GTDB): domain Archaea; phylum Halobacteriota; class Methanosarcinia; order Methanotrichales; family Methanotrichaceae; genus Methanothrix_B. The sequence goes on from NZ_JANIHG010000010.1 coordinate 39,935, forward strand.
TCCGCTCCGGTGCTGGAGCTGGACGGCAGGTTCTACACAACCGGAGATCTCTTCGATGGGGATCGGCTCAAGGAGCTGAAGCTCTAGAACTCCATGCCCTTCACCCTGTTTATATCGAAGACTGCAGTCCTGGCTACATGCATGACCGCGAAGGTTCCCGCCTGGATCGGATCTGTAACAACTAGATCGGCCTGCTTAGGCACAGTGCCTGCCATCTTCAGGGCTATGACGGGTATTCCCTCCTTCTGGAGCTTCGCAACCTCCTCTGTTATGCGCCCGCCCATCAGTGCGCCTGCCAGGATTAAGATCGAGGCTCTGTGTAGTCTGCTCACAGCGCTCACGGCATCAGCTATCGCATCCTCTCCCACAAGCGGGATCGTGTCTACGCTTATCCTCTCGCCACGCAGGTTGTGCCTGTCGGCCTCGCTGACCGCTCCAACGGCTGCCTGAGCAACCTGGGCACCCCCTCCTATGATTATGACTCTGGAGCCGTAGATCTGGTTGAATGAGGGGTGCACTGTGACCTCGTATACCTGTGGCATCGACCTGAGAGACTCCACCACGCCTTCAACCCCACCACGCACATCCCCCTCTATCTCCATGTATACCGTCCCCTTCCCCCTGTTCACCCCCCTGTCCAAGACGAACTGCTGGGTGTAGACGATATTGCCACCATGCTCCGCCACCACGCCGGCTATATCGCGCAGCATCCCGGGCCTGTCCTCGCATATTATGTTTATCGCAAAGCTCTTCTTCTCCCCCATGATCTCAGCCTCCTAAGACCTCTGGATGAGCACCAGATGAATTTTTGGCCACATTTGAGTTAAGTTCATCGCAGGCCGGCCAGACGCTCTGGGCTCAGCTCCATCTCCTCAGGCTCTCGCCGGTGAGTCTGGATCTCTGACCGGGTCGATCTCGCTCGCATAATCCGGCCTCCCGGAAACCGGCGGTCCCCTTTGAATCTGTGAGCTGCAAGTCACCGGAGTTTCAGGCCTCGATGCGCAATACGACTCAATTCTGCTTTGTCCCATCTTGATGCTCGTATATCGGCCTCTCAGGCACCAGGTATATCGTCCAGAATGAGAGCAGCGTGACGATTGCCTTCACAACGATATTCGTCTGGAACATCTGGATCATCGCATCGAATCCGATTATTCCGGTGAATGCTATCAGTGGGAATAAAGTGCTGTCTACAGGTATCGATATCGCGTTGGACACCGCGACCCTGGCCCACTGAGGTCTGTTCCTGCCCCAGCCGGTGACCCAGAGGTGATAGATCTGGGTGTCGATGAGCTCTGCTATGACCATGGTTATCACCGAGCCGAGAACTATCCTGAGCTGGAGGGAGAAGATCGACTGCCACCAGGGGCCGCCAGACGTCTCGAATATCCCGAAAAGGAACTGCCATGCAGCCTGCCCGCCATTTGCAGCCCATTCAGGCTCCGCAGGCATCAGAACCACGATCTGAAAGTAAAGGGCTGCCAGGATGTTTACAAACGCGCTCAGCCAGATCGTGGTGATGGCAGCTCTCTTTCCGAGCTGCTTGTGTATCAGGTCCCTCCATGTGAATGTCATTGAGTATATGAAGCCAGCATCCATGACAAGGCTCCCGAAGTAGGTGACCTTTGTCGCGGCTATGTTGCCGGCCAGCGAGAAGAATATGTAAAGCCCGCAGATGATTATCGTCGCCTGTGTTTTATCGATATGGATCCTGAAGCGAGAGGATCCAGATGCTGGACGACGCGATGAAAAACGTTCTCCACCATCAGCGTGACCACCAGCAGGATCGCTGCCGGACCTCCCATTATGTCTCACTCTTCATCCACCTTCTCTTGAGTGCGCTGAACCTCCCTCCTCTTATCGATCTCCTTATCGACTCCATAAGCCTGAGCATGAAGTACACGTTATGGACGGTGGCAGCTCGGAAGTAGGAGAGCTCCTTCGAGATGTAGAGGTGTCTGAGATATGCCCTGCTGTACATCCTGCATGTCGGACATCCGCATCTCGGATCAACCGGCCTTCTGTCGTCCTTGAAGATCGAGGACTTTATGCTTATCCTGAACTTGTTTTCGATGCATCCTCCAGATGCAGGGGATATGTAGAGGTTGCCTCTGCGTGCGATTCTTGTCGGATGGACGCAGTCGAATGTATCGATCCCCCTCTCAACACATTCGAAGATGTCCGGGATCTCCCCGATTCCGAGGAGGTGTCTTGGACGCTCGTCAAGCCTTGGGATGACCCAATCAAGAACCTGGTGCATGTCCTCCTTGCAGTTTCCGAGAGAGCCTCCGATCGCGATGCCGTCGAAAGGCAGCGATCTTATGAAATCCGCGCTCTCCCTCCGGAGGTCCTCGAACCAGCCTCCCTGTATGATGCCATATATCGCCTGTCTCCTGTCGTGGTACCTCAAAGACTGCACAGCCCAGCGGTGGGTCCTCTCCATCGCTTCTCTGGTGTAGTCATAATCGGAGAGCGGAGATGTGCATTCGTCGAACGCCATGACGATGTCAGATCCGAGCCTGCTCTGGATACGCATGGCGCTCCTGGGATCGAGAAAATGCCATCCACCATCGATTAAGGATTTGAAGGCGACGCCCTCATCCGTGATCCTTGTCAGGTTCTCTCTCCTCTCTCCAGATCGTCTCCCCTGCGGGAAGATGCTTCCTATCTTGCTTATGTTGTGCTCCCTTCCGAGTCCGAGGGAGAAAGCCTGAAACCCGCCTGAGTCTGTGAAGATGGGGCCATCAAAGGACATGAACCTGTGGAGACCGCCCATCCTCCTGATGAGATCCTCTCCTGTTCGCAGGTGCAAATGATACGTGTTTGCGAATATAGCCTGCACACCAAGAGCCTTCAGATCATCTGATCCGAGAGCCCTGACAGATGCCACGGTGGCGACGGGAATGAACTCGGGGGTCTCTATGACCCCCCGGCGTGTCCTGATCACCCCGAGCCTCGCGCGCGTAACCCTTGACCGCTTCAGAACATCAAAGGAGAAATGCTCAGCCATCTGCAGCTCTTCCCAGCTCTTGCTGGATCACATGAAGCTCATTATTAGCTATTTAGCACTTCGGGTTGTGTATCTGAACGCCCAGCGGTGTGGAAGCGATGGGCAGCCGGCGACAAAAAGATCAAAGAGGGTGCAACATACTGTGGCTTCAGCTTCCGAGGTGCGCAATCAAATTCAGGTGAACGCTCCCCGTCCTGAATGGGGTCTTCCCGTGCGCCCCCACTCCCAAAGACATGCCGCCTAAATCTATGGATTGCTCTTTTGACCACTGATGAGTCGTGGCTGAGAGCTGCCCCAGGCGCCTTTGTCTTGATCTCACCCTCAATGCTTCCCTGTCCTCTGGCATGGCTGAGACGAAGTGATCCTCTGACGGCATCGCTGGCCTAAGGGTCGCATATGCAGGACAGCATGCTGTGTCTCAGTGATGTGAGGCACTGGCGGATCGGCTTCTACCTTTGCCTCCATGCGACAATGAGACGGCAGAGGCGTATGCCATATCATGTTGCACAGATCTCGCACGCTCCACAATGGATCCGCCTCTGCCTGGCGATCCACTCAGCTTATGACCTCTTCCAGCGCCCCCATGCTTCTTGCGAGCGAGATCTCCTGGGCGATTCTCCTTCCTGTGGAGAGCCCGCTCTCAATGAGATCTGAGTAAGGTGAGCCGCTTATGAAGAGGTTCGTACCTGCGACTATCCTTGCAGATATCTCGAAGACCTTGAAGTCCAGGTCGTCGGTGACTATCGTCTCGAGGCTGAACGGCCCCACCATGCCGCCGAAGAGCTCTATCGAGGTCTCGACGACCCTCTCGCCGAGGTCGAAGACCTTTGGGAGGAGCGACTCCCTCAGAACCAGCGGGAGGTTCCCGGTCACGACGAAGCTGGGGTATATCCCTGCAGCCTCAAGCTCGTTCACAGATCCTATCCTGAATATTTCGTCTGCGTTGGATTCGACGCGCCTGTCGATCCCGAGCATGTCAAGTGTGCCCCTACGCAGACGGTAGCCCCTCTCCCTTATGGGGGAGTAGAAGAAGTGGATGTAGTATCTTGTTCCCAAGATGAACTCCTGTATGGTGTATTTCTGTCCCCTCTGGATCTTCGACTGGAACTCCTCCTTGTTCTTTGCTATGAAGAACCCCTTCCCGCCCTTGGCGCCGTGGTACTTGACTATGACAGGCCTGTCTATCAGCTCAGCGCTCTCGAACCTCATGGGGACGTTCACACCCGCCCTGAGAAGCCACTCCCGCTCCATCTCGCGGTCGCTCTCCCAGGCGAGGCATCTTCTGTTCCCGAAGGTCGGCACAGCCAGAGCCTCGAAGTTCTGGATGCCCAGATACTCTACCATCGAGCCGTGAGGTATTATTATGGCATTCTCCTCGATCAGACGATCGCTCTCATCCAGCATGGCTTTATAACTGTCCAGCGATAGAAAGGCATCCGGTTTTGCAAGTGGAAATGCATCATAGAACCTTGGAGGCGGCCCTATGCATATGCCGAGCGTCCGGAAGCCCTCCTTTTTCGCGCCGTGAAATATCTGGAGGCTGCTGTGGGAGCAGACCGTGGCTATGGTGATGTTCTCCAGATCGTACCCATTCAGTATCTCCAAAATCTCCTCTTTCGAAATCATGACTACGACCTTTTCTCCCCTCTATTCAATCCTTTGAAACATGCAGGTTGGCGTCCCACTAGATAATCTCTTCGTTTGGGCATCTGACTTCGGTGCATCTCCTGCGCAGATGCTCTCCGATCGCATCCACATGTCGTGACTACTCCCGCCAATGAATTGGTGGGCATCTAGGCTTTCGCCACAGACTGTAGCCCCAGTCTGAGAACGTTTATGGCTGCATTATGATCTCTATCCAGAGTCAGGCCGCAGAAAGGACATCTGTGGACTCGCTCGGATAGATCTTTTTGA
>NZ_JANIHG010000046.1 GCF_024518575.1 Methanothrix sp.
GGACGGGCAGGGTCAGGGATAGAATATCATGCGAACAGGCAGATGTGAGATCAGCGAGATGGGCGCGTTTGCAGCTGCAGAGATGAACCTCGATGGCAGCGGAGCCGCGACCGTTTCCACAGGCTCGGGTTTCATGGACCACATGATCAGTTCGATGGCGAAGCTGGGATCGATCGATATCAGCGCATCCGCTGGCGGAAATTCTCTTTACAGGTATTCGCTCCTGGGAGCGGTGATCGGAGCCTCGCTCGATCATGCGCTGGGAGAGAGGAGCGGGATAAGAAGATACGGGTTCGCAGCAATACCGATGGACGATGCGCTTGCAGAGGTGGCTCTGGATCTCGGCGGGAGGGCGTACCTCGTGATGAGGGGATCATTTCATGGTGAGAGGATCGGGGACCTGAACACCTTCGAGATAAAGGCAGTGCTGAAGGGCATCACCGACCGCGGAAGGCTGACTCTCCACGTCAGGTTCGAGGGGGAGAACGACCACCACATCGCTGAGAGCATATTCAAGGCTCTCGGTCTCGCGATCCGCAACGCTGTGGAGCCGGGATCGCCAGGGGTTCTGAGCACTAAAGGTGTTATCTGAGGTCTGTAAGAGCGATTCAATCCGATCTTCTCCAATCCTCGTTGTGACTGAGATCTTCCGTAATAGCTGGCTTCAGCTGGATTCTCCCGACAGGCCAGTCCCTTCAGCTCTCCTCTCCTGCGAACATCTCGATCGCCCTCGCGCAGTTCCTCAGAAGCTCTGCTGCGAGATGCTGCGACGGCCATGAGCCCAGGCCACAGTCCGGACCTGCGTATCTTACTAGACCTCCGAACATGCGCACAGCCCGCTCAAGCCTCTTCCTGATGGCCCCTGGAGACTCCATATTGAGTATCTCGGCCTCGAGCCTCTCCGGCTGCTCCCAGAGGTTTGTGCCGAGCCGATCGTTGAGCCTTGCAACCATCGAGAGGATGTCGGTCCTGGCTATACCGGCTCTTATGAACGTATCGTTCTCCTCAAGCACCTTGCGGTCGATGATATCGAGATAATCAGGATGCGCTGCTGACTCGACGCCTATGACATTTATGCCGGGAACGCGGGCGCAGAGCTCCGCATACACAGGAGAGTGGAGATGCACCTGGACATCGACCCTTCCAGCGCACCCCCTGCTCGCAATCTCAAGCGCTCTGATTATCTCATCCTCTGAGAAGAGTATGCTGGAGCTGATCCCCAGGCTCGGCTCGTCGATCGATACAACAGCCACATCGATGCCGAGCCGCCGTGTCTTCTCCATGGCGCTGTCTATGAAGCGCGAGACGCTCTCTGCTATATTGAAGAGAAGATCCGCGTACTCTGTCGAGCCGAACTCTGATATGTAAAGCTCGAGAGGGCCGGTGACGCAGACGCGAATGTTTCGTCCGATGGATTTGAGGGCATCGAGCTCGATTATCTCTGCTGCATCCCTGCGGATCAGATACGGCCCCTCTGCGGTCTCAGGGGATCTCATAGGCTCCATGAACATCTCTATCATATCCCTGAGCTGGGGGTACGTCGGCACCTGAACCCCAGCGGAGATCTTCATCTCCATTATCCTTCTCACAAGAGAGAGGTACTCCTCTCCGCTCAGCCCGTCAATTCTGTGATGCGGAAAGCTTCCTATGTCATCGAATCTCATCGCAGACCTCTGAGGTATGACTTGAGGGACTCGTACGATCCGCTTATCTGCTCGATGTGCTCCTCCAGGCTGTCGAGCTCTGCCATCGCCCTCGGTAGCGGAGGCACAACTCCAAGCACGCGAACGATCTCCTCAGGGAACTTAGCGGGATCAGCCGTCTCCAGCGACACGGACGGCTCCCAGCTCTCTATCTCCTCCATGTACCTCATGAGCCCTGCCCATCCGACCGCGCCATGTGGCTCCAGAAGCACCCTGTGGCGCTCGTAGACCTCCTTTATGGTTTTTCTCGTCTCATCATCGCTCACCGAGACAGCGAACATATCCCTTCGCATCGCATCGAGATCCGGCTGTTTTCTCACATCACCCTTCTCATCCATCCAGCCGCCGTAAAGCGCGAATACCCTTGCGAGGTTGCTCGGATGGCCCACGTTCATCGCATTTGATATGCAGTTCCTGCTCGGTCTGATGGGCCTGTAGGTGCCTGTGCGCATGAACACCGGGAACTCATCGTTCTCGTTCGTCGCGACTACAAACCGCCTCACAGGCAGCCCCATCCGCATCGCTATGAGCCCTCCCATCAGGTTGCCGAAGTTCCCGCTCGGCACCGAGACGACGATCTCCTCTCCCTCCGAGATCCTGGAATACGCGTAGAAGTAGTAGACCGCCTGAGGCAGGAGCCTTCCGACGTTTATCGAGTTCGCTGACGAGAGGTTGAGATCCCCCAGCTCCGGATCTGCAAATGCCCTCTTGACAAGAGCCTGACAGTCATCGAACTTGCCATCAACCGCCAGAGCATGCACATTTCCGCCGAGCGTTGTCATCTGCTTTCTCTGCCGCTCGGTGACCTCCTCCCTGGGGTAGAGAACGACGACCCTAACGTTGCTCAGACCGTAGAATGCATGGGCCACAGCGCTGCCGGTGTCTCCTGATGTTGCGGTCAGTATGATTATGCTCCTTCCCTCCCTCTCCAGGAAGTACTGAACGAGCCTTCCCATCAGCCTGGCAGCAAAATCCTTGAAGGAGCATGTCGGCCCGCGATCCAGGCGCATCACATGCGCTCGATCAAAGACCCTCTCTATCGGAACATCGAAGTTGTATGCATCCTCCAGCATCGATATGAGATCTTTTTTTGGGATGAGATCGCCGATGTACGGGCCTACAACCCTGTACGCAATCTCAGGATACCTCATTTTTGAGAAACGCGAGATATCCTCTGGGCTGATCCTCGGGATATGCTCGGGCATATAAAGCCCCATATCCGGAGCCTGGCCTGATAGCAGGGCCTGTCTGAAGTCGACACGCTCGGGCGAGCCGTTTGTGCTGTAGAACATAAGGTTGGTCATGCTGTATGAGAGTTGCACGGGAACTATTAAAACCTGTGCGGCTTCAGGAAATAACTCATGGGTCTGACGAACAGCTGAAAGAATGCCCCAAATCAGCATCCAGCAGGGGCTCCAACCGGAAACATCTCGTGCTGCACCTGTGGATTCAGCGGTAAGATACACACTCCAGAACAACGACCCAGATCAGTCGATTGTCGCTGAGCTGGAGTTATGAGCCAGGATCGTCCAGGCTTGCAACCAGCAACTTACTGGCTGCTATGGCTTGCCAACAAACACCGTAACGATTATTAATTATTATTGCGCTACATTAACATGTAAAAACAGATGTGGAGGTGATGGGAATGGATGCGTTCACAAGCCAGGTGGTTGCGGTGATCATCTTCGGCCTGCTGGTGACTCTCCTGCCCGGGCTGCTCAACAGGTTCGCTGACTCGAGAAGCGGAGGCATCAGGACGACGTAGAGGGCGACACAGACCAGAAGTTATACAATATTTTCAATTTTCATTCCACATGCAGGAAAGCGATTTTTGCAGTATCATCTGCGTGAGGCTGTCGCGCATCAGCTCATCCAGATCTGCAGCGCTCAAACAGGCTGTGTTTTGGAGTCCATCTGCCCGGGCTGCAGGCTCCAGCCGCATCATGAGCGGATGCCCACAATTAAATTCTTGTACGGCCAGGTTCCTCCATGCCGAGGTGATCGTATGCTCATAGGGATCATGTCCGACTCTCACGATAACTTTCGTGGCATCAAGGAAGCTCTGGGCGTATTCTCTGAAAGAAATGTGGAGCTGGTGCTGCATGCCGGAGACGTGATCGGCTCCGGTAACGCGTATCTCTTCGATGGCTGCGGCATTCCGGTGAGACTCGTCTACGGGAACAACGACGGCGACCGCGTCGGTCTTTCCAGATACTTCGAGAGGTTCGGGGGCGAGTATCTTGGAGATTTCGGCGAGTTAGAGGTGGATGGATTGAGGATCGCCATGCTCCATGGAACAGAGGAGGCCCTTGTGAGGGCTGTGGTGGCCTCAGGTCTGTATGATGTTGTCGTCCGAGGGCACACGCACAGGGCAGAGGTCAGCCGTGAGGGGAGAACTCTGGTGGTGAACCCGGGGGAGATCTGGGGGCATCTGACCGGGATCAGGAGCGTTGCGATAATGGATACCTCGACGAGAGAGGTCGAGATCATCGAGCTCGGGAGGTGCGAGACTTTCAGGGAGATCCTGCGGAAATAAGAAAGTTCAGCAGAGGGGGCGTGTATCTGGATGATCTCGATCTTTACGTCATCGTCGAGGAGTCCGCAGGAACTGTAAAACGCATACGTCTCTCCAGGAGAGCCCCGGAGCTGAAGTTTTCGGAGATGGCGGCGAGGATTGGAGAGCACATAAGAGGAGGACCGCGTCCGGATCTCGATCTTGATATGAGCCGCTGCACGGATTTCCAGATGGCCATTTACAGCGCAGTCCTCAACATCCCCCGCGGATCAACTGCGACTTACAGTGATATCGCGAGAATCGCAGGAAGACCCAGAGCCGCAAGAGCCGTCGGTGCAGCCCTGCGCATGAATCCATTTCCGATCATGATACCCTGCCACCGCGTTGTTGCATCGAACGGCATCGGCGGCTACAGCCAGGGGATCGATATCAAGCTGCAGCTGCTCGAGGTCGAGAGAAATTGTGGAGGCCGATATCTTCGATGAGCGGTCGTGGGTTCGAGAGCGATAGTCAATCTAAATTGAAAATGAAAGATACGGAGCGGGTAGGGGAGTGGGGGTTATTATTACAACAGATATACCCGCTCAGCGGTGCCTCTGCGCATTGATTGTATAAATAACTTTTCTCAATGCTGATTGGCTCCGGAAAGTTTTCTCCTGGCGATCCTGTTTGCTATCCTGGCCGCAAACGCGCCTGCGACAAAGCCGGCGTCTATGTTAACCACTGCAAGCACTGAGCATGATTGAAGCATCGAGAGAAGCGCAGCGAGACCGTTTCCTCCGGCACCATATCCTGTTGAGACAGGGAGGCCTATCACAGGAGCGTCTGTCAGGCCTGCAACAACGGCTGGAAGCGTCCCCTCACGGCCAGCAGCGACAACCATCGCATCCACACCTCCCATGCGCTCCATCGCGGGAAACAGGCGGTGGATGCCTGCGACCCCGACATCATATTCTGTCACGACCTCGCAGCCCATCGCCTCTGCCGTGACCCTGGCCTCCTCCGCGACCGGTATGTCTGCGGTTCCAGCGCTGAGTATTCCGACTCTCCCTCCCGTCATCTCAATCGGACCCGCTTTCAGAAGAACTGCCCTTGCATGCTCATACCACACCATCTCAGCCTCTTCGGGAAGATCCATCGATCTCAGCGCGCTGAGATGATCCCCTGAGACCCTTGTCACTATGACCTTGCCAGCGGATTCAAGATGCGCGAGTGTTATTTTAATGAGATCCTCAGGCCTTTTACCCTCGGCGAGAACCGCCTCAGGCACATCTATCCGGTCCTCCCTTCTGTGATCTATCTTTGCGATCGATCCGACTTCTCTATAGCTGAGAAGCCTTATACCGCTCAGTGCCTCCTCCAGATCGATCTCTCCGCGCGAGAGCCTCTCAAGAATATCACGAAGCCCGGTCACGTGGGAATTGTATGGATGGAAGAGATAAAGAGGTTTCCGCATCGAATGTGGATGCCAAAGATCCAGAGCCTGCAGCTGGTCTGAATATAAAAAACAAAAAAGCTCGGGACGCTCTCCCGAGCATCTCATCTCACGGTGACCCTGATGGTCTTGTCGAGCTGGCTTCCATCGATCGTCGCCGTTATCCTGAAGCTCTTCTCCCCTGGAGCGCCGAATGTCGAACGCATCCTGTACATGCCTGTCGCAATCCTGTTGAGCGTGCTTCCCTGCCTGGCCGCATCCTGCGGGCTCCAGGTCATCTTCAGCGACGCCGGGTCTGTGAGCTCACCGTAGTTGTTGTAGAACCTCAGAGTCATCAGGTAGTCCCTGTTCGCCTTCCTAGAGCTGAAGCTCGCCCTGACATCACACGGCGGCAGCGCGCCTGTTATCTTCAGGGGTGTGGCGTAGATGCTGTTGCCATCCAGATACGACAGCCAGTAACGTCCGTTGCCATAAGCGATGGATGGCCAGTCTAGATCTCCGCTCAGCACGAGGCTCTTCTCTATGCTGCTCCAGTCGCGCATGTACCTCTCGAGCACTATCCCATCTTCACTCTTGTACACAAGCATGAACTCTCCATTGCTCCAGAGCAGGTACGGCTGATCCTCATCCGTTGAACCGCCTGTCAGCCTCCTTGTATCCAGAAGGTTGAGGTTCGTGTCGAGCTTCTTGACGATCACATCGCGGTTCCCGTGATCCTCTGACACATACGAGACGTAGAGGTAGCCGCTGGCCAGGACGATCGACGGGATATCCTGGTAGTAACTGTCGGCAGTGAGCCTGACGGTCCTGAGAGGCTTCCAGGTTGAGTCGAAGCGTGTCAGATAGATGTCACCGCCGCTGCTCCTTCCGCCCTCCCACGACTGGTATGCCAGGTAGAAATCATTACCCACCTTCAGCAGAGCTGGCGAGTCCTGATCGCTTGGAGATGTGGTAAGCTGCCGCGTCTCCAGCACGTTCAGGCCAGGATCGAGCTTCTTCATGAAGATGTCCATGTTGCCCTTCTCTGTGGAGACATACACAACATAGTAGTTCATTCCGTCATAGACAACCGAGGGCCTGTCCTGGTACGCGGTGTCGCTTGTCAGAAGCTTGCTGCTCAGAGGCTTCATCGATGCGTCATAGGTCTGTATCCTGATGTCACCGTTGCTGCTCCTGCCGCGCTCCCACGACTGGCAAACCAGCACGAATCCCCTGTCTGTGGATATGAGCCTGGGCGAGTCCTTGATCTGGTCCCTGAGCTGGGCGCCGGTCACAATATCCAGCCTCGGCTGGAGCAGCCTGTAGACCTGGCCCTTGGCGCTGTCGTATGCGTTTGCACCCGCATGCTTTCCATCCCTGGCGTAGACGAAGATTGTGTAATCGCCAGCATCTCCAAGATCCGAGCTCCAGGTCCAGGTGTTTGATGTCGACCAGTCTCTGACTATCTGCCATGTGTTCCCAGTCGATGGACCCTTCAGCCAGAACCTGTAGTAGATCGGATCTCTATCAGGATCTGTGGCCGCTGCGGTCCACTTGATGGCGGTCCCGCTGGCCTGCGGGCTCGGTTTGTCAGGCGTGAGCGATGTAATCACAGGCGGCAGGTTCGGCTTCACCACGATGCTGAAGGCTGCGCTGGCCTGGTCATCCCAGCCTGTGGGCGGTGCATGCAGGCCGTCCCTGACCTGGACAATTACCTGAGACCTGCCGATATCGATATCGGATGTCCTCCAGGTCCATGCGTTCGAGAGCGACCAGTCCTGTACAACCCTCCATGTGTAGCCTGTGGACGGGCCGTTCAGCATGAACCTGTAGTATACCTGGTATCCCTCTGGATCGATCGCCGTGGCACTCCATATCACCGTGCTCCCTGCATACTGCGGGCTCGGCAGGCTCGAGCCGAAGCTCGTTATCACGGGCGGAAGGTTCGGGCGCGGTATGAATCCCAGGATCATGTAGCCGCAGATCTTCTTGTCATCATAATCTGGAGAGTGCTTGCCGTCCTTCACGTAGACCATTATCTCGTTGTAACCGATATCAAAGAACGATGTCCTCCAGGTCCAGATGTTTCTTGATGTCCAGGATGTCATCTCCGTCCAGGTGTAGCCTGTGGAAGGTCCTTTCAGCAGGAACTTGTACTGCAGAGGATCCCTCTCAGGATCATAAGCTACGGCCCTGAAGCTGACCCAGGCGCCCGGGTACTGCGGGCTCGGCCTGTCGACCATTATCAGCCTCAGCTCAGGCGGCCTGTTCGTCTCCTTAAGTGTGAAGCTCTTTGTGACCTGGATGTCGCCAGTATCGCTGTGGTAATTGTCCCTTATCCAGACGCGGATCTCATATGCGCCTGGTTGCAGTCCAGCCGTATTCCAGGACCATGTGTTATCGGAGGACCAGCTCCTCCTCTCCTGCCAGAGTCCTGATGTCGATGGCCCCTTCAGCCAGAAGCTGTACTCCAGCGGCACAGTGGATGTGGCGCTCGCAGTCCACACTATCGTAGTGCCGACGTTCTGGGGGCTTGCCTTATCCGGGGTCAGTGTAGCGCCTGTTGGCAGTGACTTGTAGTTGCCGAAATCGATCCCAGTTTTGGTCTCGCCCGAGCTGAGCGTTATCGTGTAGGATCCGCCGCTCGGCTTCGTGACGCTCCAGCCTGGCTTCAGGGTCTCTGTGACTGTGTACGTCCCGGCCTCGAGGCCTGTGAAGTTGTACCAGCCGTCGCTGTCTGTGATCGCAGTCTTGGTGTAAGTGCTGTTGCTTATCTTTATCTCCCAGCCCTGCAGCCCGGGCTCGTCTGGATCTCTTATACCGTTGTTGTTCTTATCGTTGAACTTCGATCCCCAGACGGACGCCTTTGTTGAGACGTACCTGTTGCCGAAGTTCTTTCCGGAGACGCTTGAGCTGGTGATGGTGACCGTGTGAGACCCATCTCCTCCTGGATACGTCTGAGTCCAGCCAGGCCTTGAGAGCTCGCTTATCTTGTAATTGCCCGGAGCTATGTTATCGAAATTATATGATCCGTCAGAGCCTGTGTACCGGGTTTGTGTTATATGCACCCCCATGTTTGTGGTGCCATCCAGAACTATGCCCCAACCTGCGATTCCCGGCTCCCCTGCATCGTTTCCATCACCGTTGAGGTCGTTGAACTTTCTGCCGGAGATGGAATAGACCCCTGCTATCCCGAAGCTCGCCTCGACGATCGTGCTTGTGGTGACGGTCACTGTTATCGTAGATGACGTCACAACCACGTACCCCTCAGGCAGCGGATCGCTGATAGTGTAAGTCCCCGGTGCAACGTTATCGAAGGTGTATGTTCCGTCCTCAGCGGTCTTTGTGCTTCTTACGATCTTGCCGTTCTCGATCAGGCTCACATCGCTTCCAGGGATCCCAGGCTCGCCCTCGTCTCTGACCTTGTTAGCGTTCAGATCGTAGTACTTCATGCCTTTTATCGAGAGGCTTCCGGCAACGCCGATATCAAAGCTCACGTCAGCGGTTTCCAGCTGTATCTCTTTGCTCTCAGTTGTCGCCTTCCAGCCATCCTGCGGGATCAGCTCAACCTTGTAGGTACCTGGCGATAGACCCTCGAATTTGTACGACCCATCCGCCCCTGTCTCTGTCATGGAGGTGACGTTCCCGCCCTGCACAAGGGTCACGCTCCAGCCCTTCAGTCCGGCTTCACCCTCGTCCCTCACTCCATTGGCGTTGATGTCGCTGAAGACCACGCCTGATATCGATCTCAGTCCGGAATTGCCGAAGTCGATGTTTGGCACACTTGAATCCTTGACCTCCACTGTGTATGCTCCGGTCTTCGGCGCGGTCTGGCTCCAGCCGTCCTGCTTGATCTCCTCAATCCTGTAGCTGCCCGGGCTCAGACCATCGAACGCATAGAATCCGTCATCAGATGTGGTTGTAGTGCGCTCGCTTCCATCCGGCAGCACCAGCTTTACCGACCAGCCGGAGAGGCCAGGCTCGCCATCGTTGACGCCGTTCGCGTTGAGGTCATTGAAAACCCTTCCAGATATCGTGAACCCGATCATCTGGACTCCGAAGTCCACACCGCTCTGATCCGAGTCTGTGATGCTCACCTCTCTTGATGAAACGCTTGCGTTCCAGCCGGCCTGCAGAACCAATCTAAGCGTATATACACCGGGAGTCAGATTCTCGAATCTGTAAGATCCATCATCTCCTGTTGTCATAACGCTTTCAGTGGCATCAGGCCTCGTCAGGCGTATCTCCCAGCCCTTTACACCAGGCTCGCTGTCATTGGCGCCGTTGTTATTCACATCCTCGAACAGTTTTCCGCTTATTGAGTATGTCCTGGCCCTGTTGCCGAAGTTGATTCCTGTCACATCTGAATCGGTCAGGTTCACCTGCTGGCTCTCAGATGTCGTCGGATCCCAGCCAGGTTTCGCCAGCTCCCTCAAAGTGTACAGCCCTGGCGAGAGGCCATCAAATCTGTAATAGCCGTCGAATCCGGTCGTGCTCTGGACTTCGGTCTGGTTCGGCATCGTCAGGACGATCGTCCATCCGTCCAAGCCAGCCTCGCCAGAATCCATGATGCCGTTACCATTCAGATCATTGAACTTGTAGCCGGATATGCTCATCACCGGCAGGACCACATTCTCCTCTGAGATCGGCGGTGTGACATTGATCGGAACAGTCACATTCACAGGAGCTGTCACGTTCTCTGTGACATTGGTAGGCGCGGTAACATTCTCTGGAGCCGCAACTCTCAGGATCTCATACTCCTCAGCAACTGTGCTGTCAGCGGTTCCGTTTGCAGCATGCCTGTTGTCCCTGACGCCAGCTGTTACCGTGTGCACCCCGATATCCTGCTCTGTCGT
>NZ_JANIHG010000014.1 GCF_024518575.1 Methanothrix sp.
CTGTAGCAATATTTGGCATAATTGCGCTCCTTTCAATTGTAACATTTGCTGGAGTGTCACAGGCTGAAGATCAACCCACAGTAATCAACCTGATGATCTCCACCGACATGCCCCAATCAGCCACTGAAGAGGTGGCGTATGCTGCGGAGACCGAACTTAAGAACCTGTACGACAACATTAACAAAAGAGGACTGGTTGCCACAGTCTTTGCAACCCAGGATTTCATCAATACACACGCCCGGCTTCTGCTCACGCGAATAGGTTTGGAGTCCGGTTTTGAGCTGGGAATGTCCGGAAAACATTCGGATGAAAAGATCAGCGAATTATCCTATATCGACCAGAAGATGCTTTTAGAGACCTCAAAGCATTACGTGGAAGCCTGTAAAATCTGTGACGTAAACGAGATAATAGTTAAGAGCTTTATGCCGCAGTCTTTCGATCAGAACCAGGATACATATAAGTTACTGGACTATTTGGGCATAAAATACAACGGTGGATACAAGGCCGGAATTTTATACGAGCCAGGACATGAAAATGACGTCTGGCCCTATCCGGTGAAGGGACATGACTTCTATGCGGTCCCTGTGAGCACATACATCCTCTCGGGCAAAAAAGTCGTCCTCCACGATAAATACTTCACCGAAAATGGAATGAATGCATCCCAGTGGTATGATGCTCTCATCAGCAAGTTCGAGGAGATCCAGGGTAAAGACGAGCCGATGGTGATACTCCTGACCACCTCCATATCAGGATCTGGAGATTACCTGGATGCTCTGAACAGGTTCATGGATTATGCAAAATCGAAGAATGCCACATTCGTCACAACAGAGCAGCTGGGTAAAATGGCCAGATACAATGTGCGCGACGTATCAGCACTGCCAGCAGATGAGACCACAGAGGAATGCCCCACATGCGAGGAGAGCAGAGCCGAGACTGGCATCAATGCCACTATACGCGTAATAAACATAAATCAGACTGCCATAAACCAGTCTGCTGCAACTACAGCGACAAATGCCACACAGTGAGACAACCAATGCCATCTTTTTTGCTCTTATGTATTCAGCAACTTGAAGCCGGTTGCTGAATACACTCATTCATTCGCCAGGAGCGCATCATGATTAGTGCCTCATCGGGCAAGTCATCAGATGGATAAGAGCGTCTTTTTTGTATTGCAATTAAGATTGCCGCAACCTCAACGATTTGATGTCTGAGCGCGTCCCAGATATCTTTTGACTCCTATCGTATCAGCATCCCGCTCAGCACCACCACGAACAGCCCCAGCAGGAACCAGCCGAGGATCCCCTCGATCATGCTCACGTGCTTGTACATGCCGACAGGATAAAGGGACGCAGGCGACTGGGATGTGAACGACATCGCGCTGAAGAAAATCGAGTCGGAGAAAGGTATCCGCCTCTCAGCCTGTGGCTCCTCGCTCTCGTTTTCCTCAGGATCCGGCTCCTCCGATCCCTCTCGCGCCTCGTCCGATAGATTCTCCCACTCTATCTCCCTTATCCCGTTGCCGATCCAGTAGATCACCCCGAACAGAATAATCATGAACATCGACCAGAATATGGTGTAGCTGGGCCTAACACCATAACCGCATGAGAGCCAGGAGATCACATCGATCAGCTTCTCCAGACCCCATGGCTCTGACGACTGGGCGATCCTCCTGTACCGGTAGTAGCAGTCGTTCGCGTCATCCCTCCACTCCAGGTTCTTGTAGTTCTTCACCAGTGCAAGGTACGCAGCGCTGTCGTAAACGAGATGATCCTTTATCAGAGACCACCGCGCGAGCATCCTCGTGAAATCAGCCTCGTTCAGGTAAATCCTGGAGGAACTGGAGAACGTGGCGTTCTCAAGCTGCATCGAGTATATCCGCGAGCTTGTCAGCACGAGATCTCCATAAAAGGTGGTGTTCACGAATCTCGTGTTGTCCTCGAGCTTGGCGAGCCCGAAGAAGGCGACAGAGCGGAAGAGAGCGCTCGAGAAGTCCGAGAACCCCTGGAAGGCTGCAAGGCCGAATACAGCCGGTTTAGAAAATTGCGCCCCGCTGAATGTGACATCATGAGAGAACCTTGATCCCATGAATATCGCGTTCTCGTCGAAACTCACCTTGATGAAGTTGGCCGTTCCGGAGAACTCGCTGTTCGCAAAGCTGGTCTCACCGTGGAATACGGATCGCCAGAAAGAGACGAGCTGGTAGAAGTGCGCGAACTCGAAGCTCACCCTTCCCAGGAAATGGACGTTCTCGAAGCTCGTATCATCCATGAACTGCGCGTTCGAGAGGTCCGCATAATCCCAGAAAGCGGCACCCTCGAAGCTCCCCACCTTGGAGAGCTGTGCATAGCTCATGCTCACCGGCCCGTGAAAGTTCGTCCCGACGAAGTTCGCAGTTCCCCCGAATTTTGTCAGGGTGAACTCAGCGCCCCTAAGGAGATGCGCACCCGCAAAGGATACATCAGAACCGAAGCTCGCGCCCGTCGCGACCACGCCCCCTGAGAATACCGTGCCGCTGAGGTTCAGGGGGGTCATGAACTCAACGCCGCTGATCATCAGCGAGCCGTTGATCGTCGAGTTCACTATCTTTATAGGAGAGAAGACGGGCTTTCCGATCCTGCTGAGGTTGATATCCCCCGAGACGAAGACGTTCTCGTATATCACAGGCTCCCCGGCGCGGATCTTTCCGAGAATCTCGGCTGCAGAGACGATCCTGCAGATTCCATCGCTCGCGTTGCAGCCGATATCCTGGGCGGAGACGGTTGAGAGCAGCAGCATGCTCATGAACAGCGCACAGCCAGCGACAGCCCGTATCTGAACCACGCTCCTCCTCTTCATGAATATCTGCCTGGATATAGGCTTTGTCCAGCATAGCCTGGCAGTTCCGGAGATCCTGGGGTACTATAATTCCAGGAGCCTTTTCCAGATCCGGATCTCGACCACCCCCAGGCCAATCATTTATATAACCTATCACTGCACTGTATCTCTCATGAGCAGATTCAAGAGAAAGGACAGAAACCTGATACTCTTGGTACTGGCAGTGGTTCTCGTGGTGATACTCTGGGGCCCGCTGATGTGGCTGGCGAAGCTTGCCATCTTTGTGATAGCTGTTTATGTGGTGTACCAGCTCCTCAGAGAGAACCTGTGACAAAGTATTCAGCTGCCCTTTGATGGGCCACATGTGCTGGAAACAAGATTCGCCTGCTGAAGTTTGGGTTGTGGTGCTGTGTTGAATAATGTTTGAGAATCCGATAGCAGAGTCTGGATTCATACGAATTGCAATTTAGTAAAAATCGATAGCTATCGACCTTAGAGCTCTTAATTATTCAACACAGCAGGTTGTGGCGGAATTTTTTTATATTTTGATCCCGTGTACATTTCAGGAGGTTCTGTGGGATGTATGGCGTTGGAAGATCTCGATGCCTCGAATGATATTTTCAGACATCTCTTCGAGAGCCTGCCGGTGGGCGTGGCGTATCTGGATCGGGAATGCAGGGTTGTGCTCGCAAACCCGGCGTTCACATCAATAACCGGACTGGATGTGGAGGAGATCAACAGAACAGAGCATCCACCATTCGCAGATAGCGAGGCTCGTTCGCGCATACTCGATATCATGAACTCGGGCAATAGCTCCAGCTTCGAGCATATCTGCACCAGACCAGATGGAGAGAGGGTGCATCTGAGGACATGGGTTCATCCGCTCAGCTCAGATCGCATACGTGCGCAGATCCTAAGCTGTGACATCAGTGAGGAGAGGGCCAGAGAGGCGATGCTCAGGAGCACCCACCGGACGCTGGAGAAGCTCGTATCCGATCGGACCTCAGAGCTCAAATCGAAGAACGATGAGATGGAGTGGCTACTGTACACGATATCCCACGACCTGAGAGCTCCACTGCTCACAATCAGCGGCTTTCTCGGATTCCTCAGAGAGGACATGCGCGCCGGAAACTCCAGAAGGGTAGAGGATGATCTGAGAGTAATAGAGACCGCAGTGAACAGCATAAACGCGATGCTGGAGGACACGCTGAGGATCAGCAGGATTGGTAGATTCCTGGGTTCGCGGGATCGAGTTCAATTTGCAGATATCGTGAACGAAGCTCTCACTCTCACGAGGGAAAAGCTGGTGTCCAAAGGTGTTGATGTGGTGGTCGATCCCGATCTGCCTGATGTTTACGTCAACAGGGTCAGGGCTGTCGAGGTTCTTGTCAATCTGATAGACAACAGCGTGAAGTACATGGGGGATCAGAGGAAACCGCAGATACACATCGGCTGCAGGAAGAACGGAGAGGCTGTTTTTTACGTCAGGGATAACGGGATTGGTATAGATCCGAAGCATCACAGCAGCGTATTCAGGCTCTTTTACAAGATCGACAGCAGATCAGAGGGGACCGGCGCCGGCCTTGCGATCGTCAAAAAGATAATCGAAACGCACGGCGGTCGGGTCTGGATAGAGTCTGAGCCGGGAAAGGGTTGCACGGTCTTCTTCACGCTGCCATCGATAAAGAACAGCACAGCCTGACAGCAGCGCGCGAATAGAGCCTTGGTGCAGAGGCAGTATCCCGAGTTTGGTCTACTCCAGACCGAATGGCTTTTTGGCATGCAGAGATGATCTTCAGAGCGATTCAAGACACCGGCAGATTCGGTGTCTCATTTTTGTGAACCTCTGTGCTCTCATTGGATATACCCTCAGCATTTCCCTCTGCTGAGCTCTATCCTTGATTTAAGCAGATTCCTGAGCGGCTCGATCTCGCCGCGCTTCGCGGATATCGGCGCGATCCTGTCATCCCATCGCCTCCACGGCGGCTCCATTCCCAGACGCTCCGCGATCCAGTCCATGACCTGATCCTTATTGGAGATCCTGTCGATCTTGTTTGCGGCCAGTATCGGATTGAGCTTCAGATCACAGAGAAAATCCCACATCTCGATCTCCACAGGCACCTCACCCCTCCTCTCCCACCTCTCCGCGATCTCCAGGAACGACGCAGCATCTGTCACCTGGACTGCTGTTATTATTCTGTCAGCATGGTCCTCGAGGTACCTCACTATGAGATCCTTAACGCGCTCCTGCTCCTCCCAGCTCCGGTACTTCATGAACCCGTAGCCAGGCATGTCTACATAGGTCAGACTGCCGATTCTGACAGAATAAGGGCGCACAGTCACACCAGGCCTTCTTCCGATCGGAACCTTTTCTCCGGTGAGAGCTCTGAAGAGCGTGGACTTGCCAACATTCGACCTGCCGACCAGAACTATCTCGCACATGCAAAACCAAAGAATCACATTCAAAAATAAAATTAAAGTAGCGGACCCGCCGGGATTCGAACCCGGGTTTGAGGCTATCCCCGGGGAAACCTCCGGAGGCCTCTGTTCTATCCAGACTATACTACGAGTCCAGCTAACTTTCGAGCACTATCTCGATGTTCACGTTCTTGGGGACCTGGATCCGCATGAGCTGCCTCAGGGCCCTCTCATCCGCATCCAGATCTATCAGCCGCTTGTGAACCCTCATCTCCCAGTGGTCCCAGGTCGCAGAGCCCTCGCCATCAGGGCTCTTGCGGCAGGGAACCACGAGCCTCTTGGTCGGGAGCGGAATCGGGCCCGCCATGTGCACTCCAGTCCTCTGGGCGATCCCGCGCACCTGGTTGCATATATCATCAAGCGTCGCGGGGTTCGTCCCGGAGAGCCGTATCCTCGCCTTTTGCATGCTAAGACACCGGTTTTATCTTGGAGTCACGTTCTGGCACATGCCCGCGGCGATCGTCATGCCCATATCCCTGATCGCGAACCTGCCGAGCTGCGGGATCTCCTTGACCTTCTCGATCACCATCGGCTTTGTCGGCCTGACAGCGATGATGGCAGCATCACCCGTCTTTATGAACGCCGGGTTCTGCTCCTTTACAGAGCCGGTCCTGGGATCGAGCTTGGCCTTGATCTCGGTTATCGTGCACGCCACCTGCGCGGTATGGCAGTGGAAGACGGGCGTGTAGCCAACGGAGATCGCGCTCGGATGCTGCAGCACAACGATCTGGGCGGTGAACTCCTTTGCCACTGTCGGCGGATTGTCCACGTGGCCGCAGACATCTCCTCTCTTGATGTCGTTCTTGCTGACGCCCCTGACGTTCCACCCGATGTTGTCTCCGGGATACGCCTCGGGGATCTCCTGGTGGTGCATCTCTATGGACTTGACCTCGCCTGTGACGTGTGCTGGCTCGAATATGATCTTGTCTCCCTTCTTGAGCACGCCGGTCTCAACGCGCCCGACAGGCACAGTGCCGACGCCAGAGATCGTGTATACATCCTGCACGGGTATGCGGAGCGGGAGGTTAACCGGCTTCTGCGGCTCCTTCAGCGCGTTCAGCGCATCGAGTATGGTCGGACCTGTGTACCACTTGGTCTTGTCGCTGTGCTTCACCACGTTATCGCCGTTGTATGCGGATACCGGTATGAACGGGATCTCATCGACCTTGTACCCAACCATCCTAAGGAGCTTGCCGACCTCCTCCTTGACCTCCTTGAACCTCTTCTCATCATATGGCGGCTCTGTCGCGTCCATCTTGTTTATGGCCACGATCAGCTGGGTCACGCCAAGAGTCCTCGCAAGGAAGACGTGCTCCTTCGTCTGGGCCATCACGCCATCGGGCGCAGCAACAACCAGCACCGCTGCATCAGCCTGGCTGGCGCCTGTGATCATGTTCTTCACGAAATCCCTGTGACCGGGGCAGTCGACCACTGTGAAGTAGTACTTGTCTGTGTCGAAGCGCTGGTGAGCGATATCTATGGTTACACCCCTCTCGCGCTCCTCCTTCAGGCTGTCCATGACCCAGGCGAACTCGAATGTCGCCTTGCCCTTCGCAGCAGCTTCCTTCCTGTACTCCTCGATGGTATGCTCATCGATGGCCCCCATCTCATACATCATCCTTCCGACAAGCGTTGACTTGCCATGGTCAACGTGTCCGATGAATGCCAGATTAAGGTGAGGCTTTGTCTCTGCCATTTTATTCATCTCCTTTCAAGTGGTTTCATCCGTATTTTCTTTCTGCCTTTAAATCTTTTCCAGCGATTCACGCCTTGAGATAGTCGCTCGGCGTCGGCATCTCAGGCTTCAATCCCTTTCTGGTCCTGATCTGCCGAACCGTATCCAGCATCAGGTTTGCGGGGATCGGTTCGAATCCTGCGAACTCGGTGGACCAGAGCGCCCTGCCCTCTGTGGCGGAGCGGATCGCGCCTGCGAATCCGAACATCTCTGCGACAGGCATCTTGGCCTTGATCGTGATCATGTCCCCCTGAGTCTCCATGCTCAGGATTACACCCCTGCGACCCTGGATCTCGGACATGGCCCCTCCCATCTGGTCCTGGGGCACCTGTATAAAGACGTTCTGCATCGGCTCCAGCAGCGTCGGGTTCGCCATGAGTATTCCAGCCTGGACCGCCTGCCTGACCGCGGGTATCACCTGAGCGGGTCCTCTGTGGACAGCATCCTCATGGAGCTTTACATCCACCAGCTTCGCCTTTATCCCCTGAACCGGCTCCCTGCAGATCGGACCTGCAGTTATCGCCTCCTCGAAGCCCTCGAGTATGAGCTCCATGGTCTCCTTGAGGTACTGGACTCCCTTTGTCATGTTCAGGAACATATTGGTTCCGATGAAGTTCACGACGTTCCTGGCCTCCTCCTTGTCCATGCCTGCCTCTATGAGGATCTTCCTCCGCTCGACCTCCTCCATCTTCATGTTGATCTTTCCTTCCTTGAGGACCTCGATCACGCCAGGCTCCAGCGGCTCTATCTCTATGTAGAACCTGTTGTGATGGTTCGGAGACTTGCCCTCGACAGGCCCTGCCTTGCCGGTCACAGACTCCCTGTAGACCACTATCGGAGGAGATGTCTTTATCTCGACGCCCTTGTCCCTCTGGATCCTGGTCGCCACGATCTCCAGGTGGAGCTCGCCCATACCTGCCATGAGATGCTCGCCTGTCTCCTCGTTGATCGTTATCTGTAGCGTCGGATCCTCTTTTGCTGTCTGGCGGAGGACCTCTATGAGCTTGGGGAGATCGCGCATGTTCTTCGCCTCGACCGCGACCGTCATGACCGGCTCAGATACGTGCTTGATCACCTCGAAGGGTGTCATGTTCGGATCGCTGGAGACGGTCGAGCCCACGATCGCGTCTCTCAGGCCGGTGACAGCTGCGATGTTCCCCGCTGGAATCCTCTCTACCTCTATCCGCTCAGCTCCCATCATGATGCCCGTCTGCTGGATCCTGTTGGTGTGGGGCACCCCTGAGATGTGAAGCTCCATGCCGCGAACAAGCGTGCCTGAGAAGAGGCGTCCTGTTGCGACCTCTCCCGCATGCGGATCCACCTTGATCTTCGTGACCATGAACGCAACAGGCCCGTTCGGATCGCACGCTGCCATCGCCTTTCCCACCGGGCTGCTCCAGTCGCCCTTCCATATGACCCTGATCCTGTTCTTCTGTGCCTCGAGCGGGCTCGGCAGGAAGCGGATTATCATGTCGTTGACCGCAACATAGAGAGGACACTTCTCTGCAAGCTCCTTCATTCTGTCTGAGCGGCAGTACTCGTAGACCTGATCGAAGCCTATGCCGGTCTTCTTCATCTGCGGAACGCTTATGGCCCAGTTGTAGAGGGCTGAGCCGAATGCCACGCTGCCGTTTGCAGCATCCAGCCTCCAGCCGGCCTTGTAGTGCTCCTCGTCCATGCTCCTGATGAGCTTGTTGATGTTATCGATGACCTTTCCAAGGCGAACTGCCATCTCCTTCTTCTCGACCTTGAGCTCGTTGATCATCCTGTCGACCTTGTTCACGAACAGAACAGGACGAACACCTTCGCGAAGCGCCTGCCTCAGAACGGTCTCAGTCTGCGGCATTGCGCCCTCAACAGCATCCACAACAACCACAGCGCCATCAACAGCGCGCATCGCTCGTGTGACGTCGCCGCCGAAATCCACGTGTCCCGGAGTATCGATCATGTTGATCAGATACTCCTTCCCCTCATACTCATGGACCATGGAGACGTTTGCTGCATCTATGGTTATGCCCCTCGCCTGCTCGAGAGGGTCGAAGTCCATGAAGAGCTGCTTCCCAGCGAGCTCCATGGAGATCATCCCCGCGCCTGCCAGGAGGTTGTCTGATAGCGTCGTCTTTCCATGATCTATATGCGCAACTATCCCGATGTTTCTGATCATCTCGGGCTTGTCCATCAGAGCTATCACACGCTCTGCGATCTTCTTTCTCTTGCCCATAACACGCACCACTGAACTTGTGTAAGCATTAACTCGGACCCAAAAACTTCTGATTCCATCTATATAAGCCTTAGTTAGGATTGAAGATCCCAGGCGATGCTGGAAAGCATCTTCCGGCAGGTATCGGGATATCCACTCCCGAAGAGACCGGCTGTTTGGATGCCGTAAGGTGCAGCATCCTCGCAGAGATCAAGAGCAGTCCGCATCGGTCGAACAGTCGTGCTGAGCCCTCATGACGCGAAGATCTTCTTGACCCTGGAGACGGACGACTGATATGAGACGACGAAGACCCTGTCCCCCTCCTCCAGGATCGTCTGCTCATCCGGGACCAGAGGAAGACCGTTTCTGAGGATCATCCCGGCAATTGCGCCTGATGGCAACTCCTTCATGAGATGTTTGTCCACTAGCCTGGAGTTTGCCCTGACCGCGAAATCCATCAGTGTCATGCCCTCATCGCTCAGCGTCACCATCTCCTCGCTTCCCATGGCGAGCCAGAGAACTGCATCTGCAGTGACCTGCCCGGGGCTTACAGCCCTGTCTATGCCGACACGCTCGAAGAGCTTTACGTAGTAGCTTCTGTTCGCCCTCGATATGATCTTCTTCGCGCCGAGCTGCCTTGAGAGAAGTGAGCTCAGAAGGTTCTTCTCGTCGATCCCTGTGACCGCAAAGACGACATCCGCATCCCCCACCCCCTCCTCTGTCAGGAGAGATATGTCTGTCCCATCCCCATTCAGGATCATGGTATCCGAGAGATATGTTGAGATCTCCCTGCACCTCTGGTTGTCGATCTCGATGAGCTTCAGATCTATGCCCATCTTCTCGAGCCGCTGGGCCAGATAGAAGCCCACAAGCCCCCCACCGACTATGACAGCCTTCTCGTCCCTTGCATTCTCATGTATGCTCTGCCTCAGATCCGCGACGCTTCTCGGATCAATCAGCATGGTCACATGATCATTTGGTTTCACTGTGATATTCGGATCGCCAAGCCTGACCTTGCCATTGCTCTTTACAGCGACGATCTTCGAGCCTCTGGGTATTTTCAGGTCCCCGACCTGGCCGACGAGCGGCATCTCCTCGCTCACCTTGAGCTCGATCAGCTCGAGCATACCGCCGGCGAGCCTTCTGTTCATCAGAGCCGCCGGAAACGAGATCGTGCTGGCGAGATCCTCGACCATGACAAGCTCCGGACAGATCATGTACTCTATTCCCAGCTCCTTCAGAGGCTTCACCGGCTGATCGATGTACTCGGGGTTCCTGACCCTGGCTATTGTGTGTGTGACGCCCATCCGGCTCGCTATTATGCATGTGATTATGTTTATCTCATCGCTGCCTGTGACCGCCATGACCAGATCCATATCCTCGACATCGAGTTCCTCGAGAAGCCTCGCATTTGCCGCGTTCCCCTCCCGCAGCTTCAGGTCCATGCCCTCGAGGCGGCTCAGTGCGGCGATGTCCTTGTCAATGAGAGTCACATCGTGCTCTGCCGCCATCATCTCTGCCAGCCGGTAGCCGATCTCACCGGCGCCGGTTATGAGTACATGCATGATCCCTAATCGGATATGCTCTGGGAAAAAGATTTCTATAAGGCGAACACCGTACCACTGTTTTCTGTTCCGCTGCGACCTTGATGCGGAGCATGACGAGAAGGAGAAGATCGCATAAGCATGCGCATTCCCGAATCCGATGCCATAAAACACCTTTGCGGCCACAGGAAGATATATCTGTGCCACAGGAACGCAGACCCTGACGCGATAGGGAGCGCTTTCGCTCTCAGCTGGCTTTTCGGCGGCGATATCGGGGTCTTTGGCGATCTGAGCAGGTCTGCCATCCAGCTTGCAGATTCGATAGGAATAAAGCCATTAATAGACCCGGATCTCAACTCCTACGAACTGGTCGTTCTTGTTGATACCTCAGTGAGCTCACAGATAGGCGGCGCGAAGCTACAGAGGTACGGCGTCATAGATCACCATCTCGATACAGATCTCTTGGAGGATGCAGAGTTCTACATTCAGCGAGAGGTGAATTCGACAGCTCAGATCGTGTGGGATATCGTAAAGAGTTCCGGCAGAGCATCCGAGATCCCCAGAGGGGTCGCGCTTGCCCTCGTCGCAGGAATAGTCTCTGACACAGGGAGGTTCAGGCACGCCTCAGCAGAGACATTCAGATGCGTGTACGAGATCCTGGAGGCCGGTGATGTGGATTACGGCGAGGTCATGGAGGTCCTCTCCAGAGCTCCCCTGGAATTCTCACAGCGTGTGGCAGTGCTCAAGGCCGCGACCAGAGCGAGGATCACCTGGAGGGGCGAGTGGATAATCGCATGCACAGAGGTGAGTGCATTCGAGGGCTCCTCTGCCATGGCGCTTCTCGACCTGGGCGCTGATATCGCGTTCGCAGCCAGCAGCCACTGCGGGGTCTGCAGGGTGAGCGGAAGGGCGAGCTTCAGAGCGGTACAGGCCGGCATCGACCTCGCGGAGCTGATGAAGAGCGTGGCCAGAATGCATGACGGGAGCGGCGGCGGCCACCGCGGGGCTGCCGCAATGGAGGCGTGCTATCCTCCAGGAAGGCTGCTGGCAGAGCTGGCTGAGGCAGCACTTGACAGGCTGAAGGCCTGATCCGCCTGAGGTGCGCGTGGCCATCGATTTTTTGAAGTTGATGCGGATGGTTTCCAGGGATGCCCTTCATTTACACGTGAAGATGCCCTGGGAGCCATCAGAGCTTCCTGTACCTCGCTGCAGCGCTCTTCAGCGCCTCGATTCCTGGCATCGGCTCTCCGGAGAGGTATGTTATGCTCGCGCCGCCGCCCATGCTCACGTGCGAGAACCTCGACTCCAGGCCGAGCTTCTCGATCGCGGCGACAGTATGGCCACCGCCGGCTATCGAGTAGCCTGCCTCCGTCGCGGCCTTCAGGATCTCGGCCGTTCCGAGAACGAACTTCTCCTTCTCGGTTATGCCGGCAGGCCCGTTGAGCACCGCAACCCTCGCGGATCTCAGGATCTTCGAGAACTCAACTATCGTCTCGAGCCCGATATCTGAGATGGGGTAGTCGGGTATGCTCTCCACGCTCGCCTCGAGCCTCTCGCCATCCTTATCGACGGCGATGTCCCTTGGCAGAATGACCTTTCCAGGGCGCTCATTCAGGATCTTCCGAGCGATCTCGACCTGATCCAGGTACCCCTGGCTCTCCACGAACCTGCGGTTTGTCTCGCCCACATTCACTCCAGCTGCCATCAGAAAAACTACAGAGACGAGACCCAGAGCGAGAACAGAATCCGCACCGCGCCTGAGAACGTTCTGGGCGACCTTTATCGAGTCGTCGACCTTCGCGCCGCCAAGTGCGAAGACGCACGGATGCTCACTGGCCTTCAGACCCTTATCGAGCGCCTGGATCTCTCTATCCATGAGGATCCCGGCTGCGCTCGGCAGGACCTCTGTAAAGCCAACAACAGAGAGATGAGATCTGTGTGATACAGCAAAAGCATCATTTATGAAGACATCGAAGAGCGGGGCGAGCTTCTGCACCATATGGCTCTTTGCGTGGTCTGCAGGGCTCCTCGAGAGGCTCTCCTCCGCATAGAACCTGGTGTTCTCCAGCAGCAGAACCTCACCCGACTCGAGGGAGCGTATCGCATCCCTGGCGGTGCTGCCGAATATATCATCAACGTAGTTCACGTCCTTCCTCAAGAGCTTTGTCAGCTGTTTTGCATGCGGCTCCATGGTGGAGAAGTCCTTCTTGCCAGGCCTAGACTGGTGGGCCATCAGAACGACCTTGGAGTCCTCCAGGGCCTTCAATGTATCAAGATGGCTCCTGAGCCTCTTGTCGTCCAGAATCCTTCCCGTGGGGTCCATCGGTGAGTTGATGTCAACTCTCACCAGCACCCGTTTGTTCTCCAGTATGAGATCATCCATGGTGAGGTAATCCTTCACGCAATCCCTCCAGGTGGTAGGACTGATTGATAAATCAGATAATATAGCTTTCCCTGTCGGATCGGACAGCGTTAGTCGCAGCGTGCACACTACGCATGAAAATTTGCAGATATTGAGGCGGTCTCAAAATAACCGGCAGTGCTACGGCAGGTCATCTTGTCATTGAGATCAACAGCTCTGGTCTGAAGATGTGTGACCGTTATGCCAGTGAGTGCCAATTCCTGAAATTGCATCCTTGGATCGATCCGGTGAGCTGGGTCCTGAAAATCAGATGCATAGCGCCATCGATTGCTGAAGCCCTCTTGAGGCAGGTTCAGCATCGAAAAGCATGCGACGCGCGGTAATTCGTTCTGTTAATCCAATTTACAGCAATGAGAAGTAGCGGGGAGTAGATTTGAACTACTGATCTACGGGTTATGAGCCCGTCGGGATTTCCTGGCTACCCCACCCCGCTTCTGTGGGATACAAGCTAGAGAACGCAGATCCGGTATAAAACCCTTTTGCAGGACCAGCGCGACGGATCGCGCTTGAATGCCATGATGAGAGGAGGGGATCGGGAGATCCCATCGCTCGACCCATCACTTTCTCCGCATCATCTCCTGCACGCTGGCCAGCCTCTCGCGCGCAGCCAGCACCTTCTCCTGAGTTGTCATGGGCTTCTGCTCCTCCATCTGTGGAGGTAGCTGTGGGAGTGTCTGGGTCACGTTTGTGGTCTCATTCACCCCGGCTGCAGCAGGTGCAGCCTCAGCCGGCACTTCCGCAGAAGCTTCAACAGGCACGCTCATCTGTATCTCGATCAGACTTGTGTCAAGGGGTATCTGGATCGCGTGATCACTTGCGAAGTCGTACTCGAGAAGAGCCGGCCTGCTTCTGGGCGAGATGCTCGCAAACGTTATCTCTCTCTTCATTATGCTCTTCGGTGGTATGATTACCGGAGAGAACGTGGCATCGGCAAAGTACCTCCAGCCCCACTGATCGACCAGCGTGAAGTTCTCAGGGCTCATTATTATCTCGCCCTCGGTCGCGTTGTTTGACAGGCTTATCTCCATTGATACCGTCTGGCTTGTGTTGGAGAGGAGCCAGTCTGTTATACCGTAAAACCTGAAGTTCGCAACCCCATTGGTGTACTTGACAGGCTTGTCCCATGCGATGGAGAAGGGGCTGCTCCCCTCAGGGATCACGGTCAGGTATGATGGATCCGAGGTCCTGGGAAGCATGAAGACCAGGGCGAACCTCCCCGGCTGCAGCGCCCTCGAGCGACTGAGATCCACCGGATAGGTGTTGTTGTTCTGATCCACAACCTCGAACGTCGCGTTGATCCCTCGTGTCATCCCAACATCGAGAAAGAGTGAGCTGGTGTTTATATCATAGTGGCTCTTGTATCCATCAAAGACAACGCATGTGACAGCGCCATTGCTCCCCTGGAAAGGATACGCATGAGATGCTGAGATCAATCCCAGGATCAGGACCAATGGCCAGATAGATCTGATCGCGTTCATGAAACCTCCTACCTTCCAACCCTTACTGATGTCACGTTCTTGCTCCCTAGGGCAGCGCTGCCCTTCGGTCCAATGCCGCTGAGAGCCTCGTCCACCATGGATCTTATTGTGTAATTGACTGACACGCTGCTGATGCTGCTTCGATCCCTGACCTGCACGGTGATGTTGTGATCACCCGTTGCCACACCCACGGTGTTCCATGTGAACTTGCCGGACGGCGACCAGTCTGTGGCGGGCGAGCCGTCCACCAGGAATCTGTAAAGGAGCGGATCGCTCTCCGAATCGTGCGCCACTGCGGTCCATATCACAGATATGCCGGCGTGCTGCGGGCTGCTCAGATCCGGTGTGAGACTTTCGATCACAGGCGGCTGGTTCACGACCCTCTTTGATTCCACCGTGAACTCGGATGTTATGCTCTGGCCGTTCTCATGGGCCTCATCCCTCACAACCGCTGTTATGCTGTGCCTTCCCTCCTCTGAGACTCTCAAAGTCCATCGGCCTGTGCCCGACCAGTCGCTCACAGCCACGCCATCGACAAAGAACCTGTACAGCAGCGCATCGCCCTCGGGATCCCTCGCCTCCGCTGTCCATATCACATCATCCCCGGGCTCGAAAGGTCCGGCCCTGTCAGATGTGAGGGATATCACCTCAGGTGGTCGATTCTCAGGGTTCAGGATGAACTTCGCTGTCTGAGCAGAATCAAAGCCCGTGGAACCTGCATGCTGTCCGTCCCTGGCCCACACCCCAACCAGGTACTCCCCGGAAGGTAAACCGGATGTGTTCCATATCCAGGTACCTGACGAAGACCAGTCGGACACAACCTTTCCGTTCAGCGAGAATCTGTACAGAAGCGTGTCGTTGTCAGGATCATCCGCTGATGCGGTCCATGTTATCATCGAGCCCACAGGCTGCGGGCTTTCTGGAGAGGATGAGAGCTTCAGCCTGGCCGGCGGCCTGTTGGGGGCGCTGAGCTCGAAGCCCTTCTCCTTTGCATCATCATGATCTGCATGCATGCCGTCTCTCACATGAACGGTGAACATGTGATTGCCAGGACGGAGCCCGGATGTATCGAGCTCGAATACCGCGGATGACGACCACTCGCTCACAGCCACGCCATCAACAAAGAACCTGTACAGGATCGGATCGTTATCTGGATCCTCTGCCAGTACGCTCCAGGTGATCCTCGAGCCAACTGGCTGCGGGTCCCCCCTGTCAGGCAGGAGGCTCAGCGCCCTTGGTGGAGAGTTCTTCTTTTCAAGAGAGAAGACCACATCCTTCCTGTCGTGATCCTTGTGACGATCGTCCTTGGCCAGAGCGCTCACCCTGTGCTCCCCCTCGCTGTAGCCGCTCGTGTTCCATACGAACCAGGGTTTCGCAGACCAGTCGCTCACCACGACGCCATCGACCAGGAACCTGTATAGGACGGTATCGTTATCGGGATCATCTGCGGAGGCTGTCCATTTTATCGCCGATCCAACTGGCTGGGGGCTCTCCCTGTCAGGCGCCAGTCCCGTGATCCTCGGAGGGGCGTTTGCTTCCACGATCTCTATGACCCTCTCCAGAGAATCATCACTTTCAGATGAATGGAGGCCATCCCTAACATCAACGCGGAGAGTATGATTCCCGGGAGCGAGACCGGATGTGTTCATAACAAACACGCCAGATCCAGACCACTCTCCAGCAGGATGGCCGTCAACATAGAACCTGTAAAGAAGCGTGTTGTTCTCCGGATCTGACGCGGCAGCAGACCATCTGATCTGTGCGCCCTGAGGCTGCGGCCCCTCTGGATCTGAGATCAGAGCTGTGAGCTCCGGCGGCAGGTTCACAGGAATGAGTTTGTACAGCGACCATGCCGTATCCTCGCAGTCTGTGTGATTCGAATCCCTCACACAAGCGCTCACGTTGTACTCGCCAGCTGGGATTCCCGATGTGTACCACGTCCAGCTCGGGCTGCTGCTCCAGCCGGTGATCGGCCTGCCGTTCAAAAAGAACCTGTAGCTCATCCCATCCGAAGGTCCAGATGCCCTGACAGTCCAGACAACCGTGGTTCCGACCTTCTGGGGGCTCTCCTTATCCGGCACAAGGCTCTCGATCTCGGGGCGCAGGTTCAGAGGTGCGATCCACTGGGATGTATTCTCCGGCGCGCTCATGCTCCTGTTCATCTCGTTAAGAGATGCTGGAGACAAATGATCTGCACTCGTGTTCTCGATATTCGGTGAGGCTGTGGATGCATTCGTTGATCTCTCAGCAACGCCATGCGAATCTTCTTTCGTCTGATTTTGGCTGGCGGAAGCGTTCATCAAAGCATCAACGATGGAAGCAGGGAACGTGGTGTTCGCGACGGCGGTTGCGTTTTCGTGAGGCCTTGCTGCGGCGCCTGATACATTGCCGGTCATATTATCCACAGGCGTCCTGCTCTCGTTCTGCGGCATCTCAGAACCAGCGCTCTCATCCCTTTCAGGAGGGGATGTGGAGCCAGAGCCGCTTGACGATCCAGAGCCACCGGATCCCGATGACCCACTCCGCGTGGCAGCCAGCGATGTGCTGCGCAGAGATGCGCCCTGCGAGATGTTCTTCGAGACATTCGTGACATTCGAAGTGATGTTAAGGGACTGCGTCTCCCCGCCTGCTGAAACGTTCTCCGGAGGCGTTTCTGTGAAGTAATCGCTGATCCTCATAGTTTTCTGGTAATCCTTTATCATCTCGCCGTCCCTGTAGAGAGCAATTCTGAGCGCGCAGAGATCTCCTGCGTCTTCGGGCATGCTCCACTCCAGCGTCTCCTCGTGTGCATCACCATCAGCCAGGTGCGTATTCCTCTGAGCCGCCAGAGTTCCATTCATCTCAACAGCTATCGTGTAGTTCGCAGCCGCTCCCTCATGGTTTATGACTCCAAAGATCGCTGTCGCGCGCCCATCGCTCTTCATGCTCAGACCGGTCACGTAGAACTCCGTGAAACCCTCCCGCTTCTCGCTCTTCACAGTCACGTAGCCGAAAGATATGGCAGCGATCATCAGAAGAAGAACGATTGCGGGGACGATGTTCTGCGGGATAGCACCTCGGTTGCTCCTTAGGCCGTAGCGGTGGGTTTGGAGAGAGAAACGCCTCCTCCTCGGGACCGCGCCCCTGCGGATATGCGCAAGGACCGCGAGAATCAAGACCAGGACAGCAAGAATCAGCACGGGAATTTCCCGAAGGCCCAGCGCGATCTCCGCCAGCAACATCACCAGCGCCAGAAAGATGCTTAGTGCGATCCTCTGTGAAACAGATCCGAGCGGGTCGTTCTCGGGAAGCACTGCTGATATGAGCGCATAGAGCAGAAGCGCCTGAAGCGCGAACGAGATCGCATCAGCATGGACGCTCATGCCGATGGCCGCAGTGAGCAGAGCCAGTGCAGCCACCACAATGAGATCCAAAGGCAGTGCATCGCCTCTCAGCCGGATTTTACTCGCCACCCTTTAAGCCTGTTGGATCTCTATCTTCCCATTTTATGTGTTAAAGCTTTCTCTGAGTGCTGCATCGGATATGTGGAACCAGAGATGTGGAACCGGCCAGTGACCGGCATTCTGAGACTCGCCCTCGTATTCGCAGCGCAGTGCCGTTCAGGCAGGATCAGAGACACCTTTTCCATTATCAGAGCATGTCTGATCTGAAGTACGTACTGCTCATCAGTAACATACTTAAGCACAGATGGAGATGGTTTCAAATGTGAGCTGGATCCTTCTCGCCCTGTTCGGCACGGTATCATTTACGCTTGCAGGACTGCTGGACAAGCTCATACTGGACCGTTACATGCAGGAGCCGAAGGTCTATCTGCTGTGCCAGGTGCTGGCCCAGCAGGTTTTCGCAATGACTGCATTCGCGTTTATAAGACCTGCGTTTTTGTTTCCGGATTCGCTTTTCGCCGTGGCTCTTGGCAGCCTCCAGGTCCTCCCGACAGTGTATTTCCTGAGGGCGATCAAGGAGGATGAGCTCTCGAGGGTGACATCGCTGGAGTACTTCTACGTGGTTCTTGTATTCATCCTCTCGGCGTCGCTCCTCGGTGAGAGCTTGCCGGCGAGGAACTACGCTGGAGCAGCGCTCATACTTCTGAGCTCGCTCATCGTCGCATACAGTCCAGATTCGCTCACCACCCCGGCTCTGAGGCACATTCTCCCGTACTGGGTGATGAACACGATCTACTATCTCGCAATGAAGTGCCTTCTCTGCTCGATGGGAGAATGGGATATGTACATATGGTCCACATTCGGAAACCTCGCAGCTGTGATGCCGTTTCTGAGATCGGGGGGAGCTGCAGGCCTTTCAATGATGGCCTCGAACGCGCAGACCCTGTGCTCCATACTTGTGGAGGAGGCATTTCAGTTCCTGGGGATGATCCTATTCATATTCGCATATGCCAGTGGGCCGCTTGCGCTCGTGAATGGCGTTGGCGCGCTACAGCCGATGATGACATTCATATCCATACTGGTCATCAGGTCGGTGTATTCAGGAATAATCGAGGAGGACACCTGCAGAGGTGCTGTTATGAGAAAGTTCTCTGCAGTATCCATGGTTGCGCTGGGAATATACTTCATATGCTGATGTGTAATAAGAAGAGAAGTGCGAGCAAAAGCCGTTGTGGGATGTAGGAGGGAGGAAAAACAATCTCCGACTTTTGCCCGATCATCCTTACGGCTTTCGTCGAATATAAGTTTTTCGGTTAAGGCGATTGACGAGATACGCGCTCTCTAAAAGCCGAGCTCTCTCAAATCGAACCGCCTGATCCTGGATCCGCCGGGTGGCAGGAACGCCACTATCTTATCAGGGGACGCGATCGCCTTCAGGTATCTTCTGTCCTCGCAGATCTCGAGCAGCTGCCTGTAGATCATCTTCGCGAGATCGTCAGGCATGTACTCGCCCGGCTCTAGCTCGATCGCTCCTGAACTTTTAGATCTCACAGCCGAGACCGGCCCACCTATAAGAGAGCCATCGGCGATCGCCAGCGCAACCCCAAGAGGAACATCTCTCAGATACCTGCGCTCTCCGCGTACGACAAACGCACCCTTCCGGAGGAACTCGCCGTGCTCCGGAGTCTTCGTGACCTGATCCCCTCCGACCATGTAACAGTCGCCCGAGGCCACGCCCTCCCTCCAGAGGTTGCTGTAGCTCACAGCGAACTGTGCCGCCTCCTGCACTGTGCTCTCCGGCACCTCCCTCCCCTCTGTCTTTATCACAGTCAGAGGCGCTCCAGGGTAGTCTGTGTGAAACGCGAGATCCCTCTTCTCCAGGTACTTGAGGTATATCTCCTCGTTGCCATCCGCATCCCTGCCACCTATGACCAGGAATCCGTCTGAGGAGAAGAACCACCTGAACCTCTCGAACCATCTCGGTTTCTGCCTTCTTTTCAAACCAGTAGACCTTCTGCGCTCCTCCCCGCGCTGGAGGAGCTCTTCTGTATTTCTCAGAGCCTCCTCTGCTCCAGCTGCCTTCTTCGCCAGCTCCTTCGCACGCTCATAGTACCTCCCTGCATTCTGGGGCACTGTGAGACCTGCATTCAGCTCCAGAGCAACTCCATCAAGCTCGACGACCATCTCGCCGCTGTAATCCAGAGATTTTATGACAGACTGACCTGAGCCCCGTATCCTCTCCCAGATATCGGTGTATGACATCCCCTTTTCCCTAGCGCCTGCTATCGCCTTCAGGATCGAGTCGATCTCAGAATACCGCTGGTATATGAGATCGCCCATCGAGGCCATCTGGCTCTCCCTTGCCCTGAGCTCATCGACAGCAGCCCTCTGGAGCTCCAGCCTTCTCTCAAGAGCGCTTGGCTTTGGCATCTCAGGCTCTGCCACGAAGAACTCATCAAGTGCATCGCTGAACCTCTCGAAGGATCTCGCCTCGAGCCCCCTGTAAACCTCCAGCGGGAAGGGGATAACATCAAACGGCTCACCATCCACATAAACTATCTGAGGCCTGATCTCGCTGAGATCGAACACATCTCTCAGAGCTGAATGCACCCTTGCGATCTCCTCCTCGGATAGATCTGCTGCAGGGCTGTTCTTCTTCACCCCTGCCCTGAGGCAGACCTCCTCTCCATACGTCCCGCCCATGTTCAGGTTGCGGACAAGAGCTCTCACGAGATCTGTGTCTGAGCTGCGCAGGATCTCCTCCAGCCTCTCAATCGATACGCCCCTCGGATCCTCTGCCCCGGCATGATACGCGTACTTCTCGCCAGCGATCAGCTTCCTGTCCCTGAAGCTCATCGGCCTGAGCGGGAGTATGATCCTCATATCCTCATCGAGAAGCAGTATGTTCCCCTTCGGGAAGAGCTCGACCACCAGGCGATACCTTCCGTCTGCTCTTTCAACACATATCTCCAGCACCCTGTCGAAGTCGTGCTGCTCAACGCTCACGATTCTTCCGCCGGAGAGACGGGAGCGGAGCATTGCGGGGAACTGCGGGGGCGTCCTGCCCACAGCTCTCTCTTTCCTGGTGACGTGCGCCCTTCTTCCTGCCTCCAGGATGATATCGAGCCTGCCCTCGCGCGCCTGGACCGTGAGCCAGATTGCATCTCCAGAACTCTGGTAGGCCTTGCCAAAGAATCCCCCGACTATCCTGGACTGGAGCTCAGCCGCGATCGCAGCCACATCAACATTGCTCATCGCTTTCTTCATGCAACACTCCGCTGATGGTAAAACTCACGCTCTCGGAAGATATCTGCAGAAGGTGCCAATGCCATCTGTATTTTGAGAAAACCCCAAACCTATGGACCGTTGTACACAAACTCTATGTTGAGATCGAGGATCAGCCGTCTCAGCTCATCGCACGTTATCGGTCTCTTGAACTCGCTCGCGGTCTTCACCTTCTCAGCCAGTATGCAGAGATCCTTCTTCTCCAGGTCGTAGCCCATCTTCTTCGTGATGTACTTGAGCGCCTTGGCTCCTGTGTGCTTCCCGATGATGATCCTCCTCTCAGCCCCAACCATCTCAGGGGAGTAGAGCTCATATGTCCTGGGCTCCTCGAGGACCGCGGCGACATGGATCCCGGATTCGTGTGCGAAGGCGTTCTCTCCAACGACAGCCTTGTTCTTCGCGACCGGCACGCCAGAATACCTCTCCACCACAGAGGATATCGACTTGAGCCTGCCCAGATCGTAGCGATCTATGCCGTAGTGGAGGCGAAGGTTGACGAGCAGCTCCTCAAGCGGCGTGTTCCCGCTCCTCTCGCCGATGCCGTTGACTGTGGTGTGGAGCTGCTTTGCACCTGCCTCTGCGCCAGCAAGGGTGTTCGCCAGCGCGAGACCAAGATCGTCGTGACAGTGAACGCATATCGGCACGCCCACGATCTTTCTGATCTCGCTGATCATGTAGTACATCGTTCTGGGGTTCATTATGCCGACCGTGTCAGCCACGCTCACATAGTCAGCGTGGTACTCCTCTGCCTTTTTGTAGAGCTTTTTGAGCGTATTGAAATCCGTTCGTGTCGCATCCTCAGCTGAGAATCTCACTATTAAGCCATGCTCCTTCGCGTACTCAACGGTCTCAAGCGCGCATCTTATCGCCTCTGCGCATGTCATGTGAAGCTTGTATTTGAGATGGAGATCGGAGGTCGCTATGAAGACGCTCACCATATCAACACCGCAATCGATGGCTGCATCGACATCAGACTGCCTGGACCTGGAGAGGGCGGAAATCTTCGCGTTAAGGCCGAGATTGCAGACCTCCTTCACCGCGTTCTTCTCGCTCTTTGAGACCACCGGAAATCCGGCCTCTATGATCTCGACGCCGATCTCGTCGAGCATCCTGGCTATCTCGAGCTTCTCCTCAGGCTTGAACACGACACCGGGCATCTGCTCCCCATCCCTCAGTGTCACATCGCATATCTCTATGTTCAGAGGAGGAGTGCCTGCCACCTCAAGAAACTGATTGAGAGAGAAGTCGCTCATCCATCTCCGTTCTCGGCCTCATTTCTTAAATCGATTTCGCAGGAAAAGATGTTCCTGGAGCCTTAAAATCAAGCTTTGCATCCTGAATGGGTGAAAGCAGAGCCTGCAGCGCCCCTGACAGCACCATCCAATACCTGCTGTGTTGAATAATTAAGAGCTCTAAGGTCGAGAGCTATTGATTTTTACTAAATTGCAATTCGTATGAATCCAGCCTCTGCTATCGGATTCTCAAACATTATTCAACACAGCATCCAATACCGAAAAGTATAATTAATGATTTTTAATGATATACACTTGAGGTGAGATAAATGTGTGCGGTTGGAGGCCCACCGGACATGGGGGATCCCGAGTCGTTCTTCCCGACCGATTACGTCTGTCGCTCATGCGGCAAAAAGTTCAGGGGAATCGGCGTCGGGCCGAAATGCCCTTCATGCCATTCTGATAATGTCGAGAGGGTGAGGTAAGCGCTTCTGTCCGGGAGTCTGCACCCTGAGATAGATGTTGCTGTTTGGCATGAATGACCAGTGCTAACTGCCAGGGACTTCTCCTGCAGCCCATCAAACCGGTACGTATGATCCAGTGGTGCAGGTTAGATTCATACTGCTTCAGATTTCTTCGAGAGCGGCAGCGTGAAGAAGACTGTGCATCCTTTTCCCAGCTCTGACTCTATCCATATCCTTCCGCCATGGACCTCGACGATCCTTTTGACGATGGCCAGTCCTGCGCCGGTGCCCTCAGATCTGTTATCCACCTTGTAGAACAGCTCGAATACCCTCTTGTGGTTTTTGGGGTCTATCCCGATCCCGTTATCTCTGACATAGAATACAGTTTCGCCGTCCCTCATGCAGCCGATCTCTATCCTCGGCGCTCTCTGATCTCCCATGTACTTGGCGCTGTTCTCTATGAGATTGACGAGCATCTCCACAACTCTCATCCTGTCGACGTGGACTACGGGCATCTCCTCCGCCACATCCACGCTCACGCCCCTGGACCGTATCCTTTCAGAGGTCACATCCAGCGCCTCTCTGACGATATCAGAGAAGGGCACGTCCTCAGGCGGGTTCACCATACGGCCGATGCGGCTGAGCTCCAGAGTGTCCTGGAGCAGCCTGTCCATCTTCGTGATGGCGCCCTCCACTATCTCGATATCCTTTCTGACCTTGTCCCACGCGCCCTTCTCGATATCATCCCTCATGAACCTGAGGAACCCGACTACAGTGATCAGAGGCGATCTGAGGTCGTGGGAGACGGTGTATATGAACCTCTCCATCTCCGATGTCTTGGCCTCAAGATCTTTTATAAGATGCTCCTTCTCACGCTCCGAGGCGATCCTCTGATGCAGCTCTCTCTGGGAGGCCGCGTAAAGCATTGTGTTCTCTTTGATCGCGATTACCTGTCTGATCACTATCAGCAGTATTATCATCCCCACGCCTGCGGCGAGATGATTATGGCGTATGTACAGATTGACATCCTCTCTCTCAATGCTCCAGACCAGAAATGCATATGCTGAGATGGCACAGATGTATGGAAGGTATAGGGGCCAGGTGAACCCGGATGATGGCCGCTTTGCAGTCTTTATTGGCACGCTGGCGGATTCGACCTGGAGCACCCCTGCAAGTCCGGTGAGTATGTAGCTGATCAGCCAGAAGTTATCGTTGAGTGTTGCGGGCACATAGGTCTCCCTCAGAGCATTTATCATGAATATCGAGTCCGCAACTATCATGAAGAAAGCGCTTGCTGCCAGGAGCATGATGGGGCGCTGGGCTATATGCTCTATTCTTCTGAAGATGAGCGCGATGATTGAGAACGTGAGAACAAGATCTGCAACCGGATACGCGACTGCGATCGCATTTGTGAGAGGATCCGATTCCTCAAGGGTCGCGATCGTGGGCGCGATGAGAAAGCTCCAGAATATTATGATTGCGAATATCGTCACGATGCCTGTGTCCAGGATGGACTTCAGGCGCTCGAAGGCGCTCTGGTACGGGGCTGGCAGCAGAAGGATGCCGATGAGGAAGAACAGGTAGTAAGCGAGGTAGGGGCCATCAGCAACCGACGGAAACGGCACCTCTCCCAGTCCGATCTCCAGGATGCTCCAGAGCACGTCCCCCAGGGCGTAAAGCACCTGCGCAACCGCGAAGAACGCCCATGCGATGTACATCCTCTCATCTATTGATCTTGTGGCTCTGGCAGCTCTGAAGAGAGAGAGTGCAGCAAGCCCGTTGACCACCGGCCATATTATATCATCTATGATCACACGCTGCTGCTCCTGATCTCCCAGGTACAGAACGATCGCGGATCTGACGATCAGGATCGCCGCGCCCAGCATGAGAGCACGGCGGAATGTCAAAGAGCGGCATGATACCCCACCCCTTTCAGATCCGTTATGAACTTGCTTCATGAACACCGTGAACTCAATCTCCGAGTTCCTTTCCAGCCCCCAAATATTAATATTTCAGCAATCTATCTAAATATTTCGCATCCTTGAGCACCTATCACTTACCTTGGAATCGGAGAGATGTAAGCACAGAAATCGGCAGCCTGTGGCTGAGCAGCCAGAAGGCGAGTGAGTCTTCAGAAGATCCCGTGATGCACACTGAATTATTCGGTCCGGTGCTTCACTGCCTGAGTACCGTAGCTCATATCACCCATTCTTATATGCACTCAGGCTTGCAGTGTGTGCAGTGCATTTTATCTGGAATTAGCCTGAACTGCCATATCATGTACAGATGGGACCCGGAGGAGTACGAGAGGAGCTCATCGGCACAGCA
Source organism: Methanothrix sp. (assembly GCF_024518575.1). GTDB lineage: Archaea > Halobacteriota > Methanosarcinia > Methanotrichales > Methanotrichaceae > Methanothrix_B. The sequence goes on from NZ_JANIHG010000014.1 coordinate 25,364, forward strand.
TGATTGGGCTATGAGCGCGCTCTCCGAGCTGAGGATCAGAGGAGACGAACGCATACTCGACATCGGGTGCGGGGACGGGAAGATCACAGCGCACATCTCGCAGCTCGTGCCTGATGGCTCGGTTCTCGGAATAGACATCTCCGCAGATATGATCTCCTTCGCAAGGCGCAGATACCCGTCGGATACATTCAGGAACCTGAGATTCGAGCATGGAGACGCACTCGATCTCCGCTTCCTGGAGGAGTTCGATATAGTGGTCTCATTCGCGTGCCTGCACTGGATCAGGGATCATCTCTCAGTCTTTAGGGGCATATGCAGGAGCCTTGTGCCCGGAGGCAGGATGCTCATACAGTGCGGCGGCAGAGGGAACGCTGCTCAGCTCCTGGAGATCACATCAGAGGTGATCATGGAGGAGCGCTTTGCCCCCTACTTCATGGACTTCGAGTTCCCGTACTTCTTCTACACACCTGCGGATTACGAGAGGTGGATCCCGGCGGCAGGACTCCAAATCGTGAGCTTGAAGCTCATACCCAAGGATATGGTGCACAGCGGGCGCGATGCGCTCGAGGGGTTCATCAGGTCCACATGGCATCCTTACCTGCAGAGGATACCTGCGGAGCTGCGCCCCGCCCTCGTTCGGGATATAGCTGGGCGTTACATCGATCGTTATTCATCTCCCGAAGGCATGATACACGTGAGAATGATGAGACTGCAGGCTCTGGCTGAGAAACTGCAAGAGTGAAATCATGCTCTCTCATATGTTTGGCTACTGGAGGTGCGCAGGCTGGCTCTGGAAGCACCCTGCTAAACGCATACATGGCCAGTGCCTCCGCGAAAGATGGATGATAGCGCTAGCATCAGCTTTTGCATGCTGTCCTCAAATGCCCATCTGTATCGTATGACCGAGGGCGAAAGCTCCGGAGACAGCGGTCGTCACTATCACGCCTGCAATGAGCACACCCAGCGATATAGCGAGAAATGCGGGGAGGAACCTGAATCCGAGGAGAAATGCAAGAACGCATCCGGTCCAGGCGCCGGTCATCGGCAGGGGTATGGCGACGAAGAGCATCAGGGCAGCAAATCCAATTCCTTCTCTGCCCTCGATGTATTTCCTCCTGGTTCGCGAGAAGAGCCATGTGAAGAACCTGTACCCAGGCGGCCATCTCATGAGGAAGGATGATACCGGGCCCAGAAAGAGCAGGAGAGGGGCCACAGGGATCAGATTGCCCAGGACCGATATCGCATATGCCTCCACGGGCGAGTAGCCGTAGGCAATTGCCAGCGGTATCGCTCCGCGAAGCTCGGATATGGGCGACATTGCCAGCAGCATGACCATCAACCATCCCGGAATGTCACTCATAAAACCTCCTGCATACATGGATGAAACTCATGTCCTCACAAATCCTCCCCGGGGCAGCAGAAACTCCGGTCTTCAGGCAGGAGTATCTGGTGCGGTAGCAGGTGACGAAACTGCTCGGTCTCTGGACTTGAATGGCTGAATGTGACAGCAGGAATCGATTGCTCCGAACGAGATTCATGAAGCATTTGGGATTGGCAGCAGATCTCAATGGAGAGATGAGATCTCATTTTCCCAGAGATCCCTTTATCTCGACCCGGAAGACCTGCTCCTCCTTGGGCGAATAGACTGAGATGGTGAGATCGACCGGTATCTCTCCAAGCGATACGGTAACAGGAGCATCAGCTATCTTGAGCCCTGAAGAGACCAGCTTGGCCAGAGACTCCGCAATGCTCGACATCTCTCCGATATCAATGCCAACAGCTCCATTCACTGATACCGATGCGGGCAGAGGCTCACCATCGCTGGATATCCTCACTCCCAAAGACCCGTCCTTCCCGCTGCCTGTGACCTTAGCGACTATCGGATACCTCTCGAGGCTCTCGTCGCCCTGCAGCCTGGCCTTCGCATCCGCATCGACTTTTATGGATACCATCATACCACCGCTCTGCTTTATGTGCAATCAATATAAAAGGATGGCTCGCGAGGATTTCCGGAGGGGCAGTGAGCTGCATATGTGAGGGCATGAGGCTCGAACAGTCGGTGTTACTGCCTGCGCAGCTGGGAACTGCGCACAGCGGTACACTGGCGTAGAGCCACTCCTCAGCACGATCAATAGTCATAACTACAGACCCTGGCTCTCCCGCGCTCTCTCCAGGAATATCCAGAGGCTCTCCACATCCTTTATCTCCTTTCTCACGAGGAGCTTGAGCCGCTTTCTGATCTCGACATCGACCCTCACTCCAGTGGGGCGGAGGTACTCCTCCATCTTGTGGGCGATCTCCTCCCCACGCGCATCCCAGTCGGTCATCAGCACGATCTCACTGTATGATCTCGCGGTCTCCTCTGCAAGCTCCAGACACGATCTCTGGGATGACATCAGTATCGGACCCGGAACGCCGATCCTGCGGAGCGCATCCCTGTCGCGCGGCCCCTCGACGATGACCGCTGCCCCACGCTCCGATGCATCAAGAAGTGCCTCGATCTGCTCCTCGAGCGCCTCGAGATCGTAGCTCCTCCTGTGCGCTCTCATCCCTTCACCCGAGCGATCTCCTGAGAGCCGCCAGAACAGATCCGGCATCGATGCCCCTCATGAGAACCACCTTCCTGTGACTCCTGTGGCCGCTCACTATCTCCACTGCGCCCTGCGAGAGCCCAAACGCCCTGGCCAGCTCCTGCAGAAGCTGTCGGTTGGCCCGGCCGTGATCTGCTCTCTCCGTAAGCCTGATCTCGATGCTGCCCCTCCAGGCGTTGAAGCCCGCTGGAATCACAAGCTCCGACGATCCTGGAAGGACATCGACGTGCAGGACCACGCCATCAGGATGGCGCTCGACCGCATCATCCAGACTCTTCACGCATGCATATTCGCAGCAGTGCGATAAAAAACTGCCTCTCAGGACGATCTCGGTCCGGCTTGTTGGAAAATCAGATATCTTCTGCATTTAGTATTAATAAAACTAATATTAATAACATTAAAAATTACTTATTCTTAAATTAGTATGATGAGCGACCTTCAAGGGCAACCTTAAAATATTGCCGCTGCATTGGATGTCAAGGTTCCATGAAGCTCAGGCAAGCCGTGATCCCCGCCGGAGCCTCTGAACGGGCGAAGGAGATAGCAAAGGATCTGCAGGAGCTGGGCCTGGATATCCTCACCCTTTCAAATCCGGCTTTTTCTGTACCAGATGACTGGTCTGGGAGTCTCCTCATCTACGACGAATCTGTGATCTCAAGCTCTAATGGACGATTGCTGATAAGATCTGCCATTCACGGCGGCGGCGCTGTTCTTGAGTGCGCGGACAAAGAGATGTTCGAGGCGATCAGGAGAGACCTGGATCTCGCGGATGATGTTAGAAAGCACGCTTCCGCCTCAGCACTTTACAGGTGCATGGCCTTCGACGCCTCCGAGCTCTTCGAGCTCCAGTCGGAGATGTACTGGCCCAGGTACACCGTCAGCCTCTTCGAGAAGATCCAGGATCTCAGATACGGTGAGAACTGGCACCAGAGGGCAGCACTCTATGCAAGGCCGGGAGGGCTGGGTCTCTTCAGGGCTGTAAAGCTCAACGGCAAGGAGATGTCCTACAACAACTTTGTGGACGCAGAGACGGTTCTGGAGATGCTCATAGATCTCTCAGAGTACGATGGGGTTCCGACAAACAGACCGCTCGCTGTCATAGTGAAGCACGCGAACCCATGTGGCGTTGCGTACGGCAGGGATCTCGAGGAGGCATACAGATGGGCATTCGCCACAGATCCGAAGTCGGCGTTCGGCGGCGTGATCGGATTCAACATGAAGGTCGATCTCGCAACCGCAGAGGCGATAGGCGACAGCTTCGTCGAGGTTCTCCTCGCGCCCGGATACGAGCCTGATGCGCTTGAGCTGCTCATGCGCAACAAGCCGAACCGCAGGATACTGGACATCGGGAATATGCTCCAGAGAAAGGAGGAGCTGTACAGGGGGCATGCGTTCAGGAGCATATTCGGCGGGATGATGCTCCAGGACTACGACAAAGAGGACATCCTCGAGTGGAGGGTCGTCACACAGCGCTCTCCGACTCCGGAGGAGAACAGAGCGCTCAGATTCGCCTGGAAGGTCACAAAGTACGTCAAGTCCAACGCGCTGGTTTACACCACTGCAGACCGGACGATAGGCATAGGCTCAGGCCAGGTCAGCAGGGTCGACTCTGCCAGATTCGGCGCTGAGAAGGCCGAGGAGCACGGTCTCGATACAAAAGGCACTGTGGCAGCGACCGACTCGTTCTTCCCGTTCCGCGATGGTCTTGACAGGGTTCACGAGGCAGGGGCGACCGCTGTTGTCCATCCTGGAGGATCGATACGTGATAAGGAGGTAATCCAGGCGGCTGATGAGCATGGCATGGCCATGGTCTTCACTGGGATGCGCCACTTCAGGCACTGAGCAGATAACTGCTCTCAGGATCGCGATTGTCCTGGCACTTCTCTCATCTCCAGCCCTGGCTGTACAAATTCCTGCTGGCCACGATGTCCAGAGCGCGATAGATTCGGCCTCACCCGGAGACGTCCTGATCCTGGAAGCGGGGCAGCACAGGCCGTTTGTTGTGGACAGGCCGCTGACGCTCATCGGATACGGCGCCTTCCTGAGTTCTGATGTCCAGTCTCCGGCGATAACAGTTCGGTCCGACAACGTGCGGATAGAGGGACTCTCGATAGCAGGGGTGAAGCGACCATCTGAGGAGAAGTTCAAGTACTACATGGAGCGGTACCAGGGCGGCGCTTCAGGAGGAGCATCAGGATTTTCGACCCCGGCGACAGCTTCAGGCCCTCTCCGGCTGGACCTGCCAAACGCTGCGGTTCTCGTTTTCGGGAGCAACGTAACTTTTGAGAACATGAGCGTCAGGGACGCTGAGGTGGGGATCTTCGCAGAGGACCTTCACGATCTTTTTATAGATAATTCCAAATTTCAGAGCTGCAAGACCGGCGTGCTGATTCTCAGATCCTCGAGCGTGAGCATTATCAACTCCGAGCTGATCGGGTGTGAGAAGGCGGGGCTTAACGCCTCGAACTCCAGATCATTTACAGTTACCGGATGCAGGGCGATAAACAACACACATGCTGGACTCTTCTTCAGAAACTGCGAGGATATCGATGTCATTGGTAACACCCTGAGCAGAAACTCAGAGGGGCTGGTCTTCTGGAGCACGAACCACAGCTCTGCAGCGGACAACCGCGCAGATCTGAACTACTACGGAATTCTCCTGGCGGACTCGCACAACAACACCATATCCAGAAACATCCTGGTCAACAACAGGAGAAGCGAGATCGTGAGCGGGTTCGGGGTCGGCATGAGCATCCAGGCGAACAGCAGCTACAACCTCGTTTTCAAAAACACAGCATCAAACAACTACAACGGACTGGAGATAACTGAGAACTGCCAGAGGAATGCGCTCTGCGGGAACAACATATCCAGGAACACGCACGGTGTCAGGCTCGACAAGAACTGGAACAATCTGATCTACAGGAACAACTTTGTGGATAACGTGATAAGCGGTTATGACAATCAGACGAGGAGCATATGGAACACAACCGTCGGCAACCACTACAGTGACTACAGAGGATCTGATGGAGATGGAGATGGTATAGGCGATACGCCTTACACCATACCGAAGGGCAGCTCTATGGCCGCGGACTACAGACCGCTTGTAAGGCCGTTCACAGGAGAGATCGATCCAGATGAGATCCTGGAGGACATAAAGCGATACGCCCGTTATGATCCAGAAGAGGGCAGGACCATCAGGGTCAACGAGAGCGGAGCCGCGATAAGATACCCGGCTCGCAGAGGCCCTCCGGTCTTCGAGGAGAATGCGGAGATTGAGCGCCCGCCGTTCACGCCTGTGCTGTAAATCCGATCTCGGCTATCCAGATTGCCTTCTCATTGAGAGCCCAACAGCAAGAGATCTCTCGTGTGATTTAACGGTGGTGAACTCTGGTTGTCGCCGCTCAGCGATCCGCGCTCACGACCGGTTATGGGTTGTTTAGCGGTAAAAACCCTGCATGCGACGCAGAGGCGTGCCAAAAGGATGAAAGATTCAAGGTTGTTTTGTCCAGAAATGACCCGACACAGGAGTTTAACTCTCCATGTCATGCTTTCATGGTAATCAACAGCATTTGGGCATCATTCATCAGGAACTATGCCACTGGACGGCCATTCCTGAGAGAGAATTCGATAAATTGAGTCCCAAGACCGATTTTTAGCGAAAATGCCCTCTTCAGCACTTCGTCTTCACACCTTCCTTTATCAGATCTCCGCCAGCTCCGTTCCTCTTGGCTATGTAGCTCTTGAGCTTTATCCCCAGGAGAGCTGTGCCCATGGCCCCCATTGCGCATACCGCAAAGTACTGGATCGAGCTGAGAGGGGACATGCTGAAGTCCGGGGTGAAGTTCGCGAGTATCACTATGCTCGCGCCCCAGAATATGAGACCTGTTGCGAAGAGGAAGAAGGGATACGAGTATGTTCTCGGATCCTTTATGCCCTCCAGGTGCATGTCTATGAGCTTCCCCACGTTGGCGCAGATGCCTGCTGCGACGTACCACCAGACGCTGGCGTTTATGAAGAGCATCAGAAGCGTGAGATAGCCATACCATATCGGTCCTTTGTATGAGTACCACACGTTAGCTATGCCCTGGATCGTGGCTATTATTATCAGCATCCCAGCAAGCATGTATGTGACGAAGGATATCTTTCCAGCGTACAGCGATCCCCTCAGCGTCTTCTTCGTCTCGTCCAGGAAATCGTCCAGGCCGAGGCCTCTGAAGAGAAGATAGAGCCCGACAGAGCCTGTTATGGCTATGATCGCTCCGTTCGGATAGTTCAGCAGGTAGAATATGGAGAACATCAGCAGCGCCAGGCCGGGTGGGATGAATATCGTGTGGCTTATCTTCGGGTCTGTGAAGACCTGCTTCAGCAGATAGTACGTGCTCTCGATGCTCGGATTCTGCTTCACCAGTATACGCCTTACGCCGTCGACCTTTATCCTGGACTGTATGATCGGAAGTATCGCCTCATCCTCAGCGCCGTCAGATACAACAATGACAGACTTCGGGTCCAGGCGCTCGATGAGCTGCTCGAGCTGCTCTGCAAGCTTTCTGTCCGCGCTGAGCCCGACCTTCTCGTCGCCGGTTATCGTCGCTATCTCAACAGATCTCTCGGCTGCCATCTCATCGTAGATCTTCAGCCCGCCGAAGATCGTGTTGGTGTCGGACTCCTCCGGATCGGCAAGCCCGAGAGCAAGAGCCGCGTTCAGGTTCTCCTCCCTTCCCACCACGGGGCTCTTGATGCCGGCCTTCCGACCCAGATCGTCATCGCGGTCGATGCAGAGCACCAGTACGTCCATGATTCCACGTTGGGTAGAAATCTACTTAAATTATTCTATGTTCTGTGTGCGAGCTGTAGCATCACATTCAGCAGATCTCCCATCATCGTGATGAATGCTGAGCGCTTGAGGCGCTATACGTCCATCTGTCTCGCTAACATCTGATCCGGAATGCCATTCATCTATATACTGAATATAGACAAGGTCTTTATTCTGCACAATGATTTCTGGGATTGTATGAGCGTCTTGCCTCCTGCTCTGAGACGACTGCCGGAGAGGATCATAGAGTCAGTGCTCCTGATCACAGCAGTGACTTCCATCGTCCTCATGATTCTCATTTTCTCATACCTCATACGGGAGAGCTTGCCTGCGATCTATGAGGTTGGGGTGCTGAACCTTGTACTGGGCGAGAAGTGGCACTCCGCCGGAAACATCTTCGGTATGCGCCCGCTGATAGTCAACACGCTCCTGGTCGCGGTTCTTGCTCTTGCGATAAACATGGCGGTGGGCATACCCCTTGCAATATATCTCGCAGAGCTCTCCGGACCCAGGAGCAGAGCTGTGCTGAAGCCGACTATGGAGCTGCTCGCAGGGGTGCCATCGATCGTGTACGGATTTCTCGGCGTCATAATTCTCGTGCCGTACCTGGGGAACACCTTCGATATGCTCACAGGCAGATCGATACTTGCCGGCGCAATACTTCTTGGGATAATGTTCATACCATCCATAACGACCATATGCGAGGATGCGCTGAGGGCGGTGCCGACCGAGTTCAAGGAGGGCTCGATGGCTCTCGGAGCGACGAGATGGCAGACTATACGACATGTTGTGCTTCCAGCTGCCTCGTCCGGCATAACAGCAGCCGTGCTTCTGAACATAGGCAACATCATCGGCGAGACCATGGCTGTGCTGCTGGTGGTTGGAAACATCGCCAGGATACCCACACCGATATACGATGTCTTCGATCGTGGCGCGACTTTCACCTCTGTCATAGCCGGGGAGATGGGCGAGGTGGCACACGGCTCCCTGCACTACCACGCGCTCTTCGCTGTGGGGCTGATGCTTCTCATAATAGTATCGATACTGAGCATGATAGGGGATCTAGCTCGCGAGCGCATCAGGAGGAGGTTCGGTGGCTACTGATAAAAGATCAGAAGCGCTCACAGCTGCAGGCGCTATTCTGCTTCTCTCATCGCTGATCGCACTTCTAATACAGCCACCGCTTCAGATTCTGCTGTTGCTCTGGAGATCTCTTCTGGCGGTTGTGGCGCTCATCCTAATTTTGCAGGCCCTCAGGCTGAACACCAGAAATGCGGCGGTCGTGTACCTCGATGCCCTGATCGTCATCGCTGCGGAGATCTTTCTCCTCATTTCACCTCCTGATCTCCTCATCAGCCCATCGAACCTGGGGGCCTCGTTCAGCTACAGGCTTCTTGCGCCCTCAGCTGCATTCATCGCGGGCGTTTTGATACTAAAAGACGCAATAAACATGCTCTACGGGTTTGGCGCAAAGGCGAGAGAGGTTCTGGCATTCACGCTTATCAGAGGCTCGGCGGTGCTGGCCGTTCTGATACTCGGTGGCATATTCTCAGTGATCCTGTACAACGGCATTGGCGCCATAAGCGTCGAGTTTCTGACAGAGCCTCACAGAAACCTCGGGCAGGAGGGCGGAATTGTGACGTGCATCGAGGGCACGATGTGGCTTGTACTCGGCGCCATGCTGGTATCAGCTCCGCTCGGCATAGGCGCGGGAATATACCTGAACGAGTACTCGAGGAGCCACACGCTCAACCGCATGATCACGATATCTATAAGCTGTCTCAACGGGGTGCCGTCTGTGGTATACGGTCTTTTCGGGCTCGCATTTCTCGTCTCCACGGTCGGAATATCCCTGCTTGCGGGATCTGTGATCCTGGGGCTAATGAACCTGCCCACGATAATTCTGACAACACAGGAGGCGCTGAGAGCTGTCCCCGACTCGCTGCGGGAGGGTAGCGTGGCTCTGGGGGCCACAAAGTGGCAGACGATACTGAGGATAGTCATTCCATCAGCGCTTCCCGGCATACTCACAGGTTTGATAATAGGCGTGTCTAGGGCCGCTGGAGAGACCGCGCCGATCATGTGGACCGCTGTGACCTTCACACCAGTGTATGTAAATAAGGCATACGGTATTGTTCCGGATGTGTATCAGCCAGTGAACAACCTGTGCTACCATCTTCTACAGCTGATATACTTCCTCGGTGCGTGGGATGTCGAGAAAAGGGCCTGGGGCACTGCTCTGGTTCTCATGGGCCTGGTGCTGGCAATGAACTCCCTGGCGATAATTGTAAGAAACCACTACAGAAAGAAGATAAGATGGTAGGCGCTGCAGCCCTGATATACCCCGGTTCTCCCTGCTCAGAGCGATGCTGCGCCCATCACGGCGCGCACAACTTTGACCTCCGAGCCTCGCCGGATGCGTGCCAGGCGAAAAACGCTCTCGAGGAGCAAAGTCCTGGCCGTTCCCGTCAGAGCCGCAGCAAAAAGTAATTGTAGTTATTAATACTTATAGATTTTGGTCGGGAGGTCGGACCTCTGCGCCCCCAGAGAATGCTGCAGGTTGGTCATGTGCCCAGGGCCTGTTGAGTTTGGTTGCGTGCGGTATCGTGGGATATAGCGGGCTTTATGCCATTGAATGCAGATCCCTGGCCGATCGTCGGTTATTCGAGCACATGCACCACATTCATAGCAGGATAACTCTGAGCACGCCCCCCACAATCGCAGCTGCAACCAGGCGGAAAACCACAGCTCTGATTGTATCATAAGCTCCGAGCTCCTTCATCAGCACTGTCAGGGTCGCGACACATGGGAAGTACATCGCGAGCACAACAGCCGCTATGACGAGCTGCTCCGGCGAGAGACCCAGCGGGACGAACATGCCTATGCCGATATCCTTTCTCAGGAAGCCCAGAATGAGGGCTGTCGCAGCCCCCTCCGGGAGGCCGAGAACGCCTGAGACGATCGGACTCGCCAGCTCCCCGATGCTCCTCATGAGCCCTGTGAGCTCGAAGACGTTCATCACAACTATGCCTATGCCTATGTACGGAACAGCCTCAAGTATGAACGTCCTGATGCGCAGAAACGTCTTCTTGACCAGCGCACCGAACACAGGCATTCTGTACTGAGGGATCTCCATGAATATCTCGGGCGATTCCTCGCGAATCATCCTGTGGAGAACCATGCCCGAGATTATGAATACCGCGAGCAGGGTTGCATAGACTGCGAATATGTATCTCAGGCCGTATGGAGCCAGGATCCCGAATACCATCGCGGTCTGCGATGCGCAGGGTATGCTCATGGTCATGAGCGTCGCAGCGAGGAAGCGCTGCTTCGGCGACTCCAGAACGCGCAGCCCCAGGACTCCGGGAACGCTGCAGCCCATCCCGAGCACGCAAGGTATTATCGCAGCGCCGTGGAGACCAAGCCTGTGCATGAGAGCGTCCATGAGCACGCTCACCCTGGGAAGATACCCCAGGTCCTCGAGGAACCCCAGCACCAGATAGAAGGGTATGAGGAACGGGAGTACGATGCCGAATGGTATGTAGAGTCCTGTTGTGAGCAGACCGAACGACTCGAGCAGCTCTGGCGATCTCCCCACAAGGATGTCATGGGCGAAACCTGATGTGTATCTGTCAGCTATGGCGAAGATCCAGTAGCTGTATCTGAGAAAGAGAGGATCGCTCACCCTCTCCATTAACAGCTCTCCAGCTCCCACGATCAGGCTGAACGAGAGATAGAGCACCGTGATCGCCACGGGTATTCCGGTCCACGGTCGTATCGTGAGATCCTCCAGCCGCTCGAGGTGGGAGGGATGCCGGTGGTGGACCTTCTGCACCCTCGATACGATCTCTCCGACCCTCTGCCATCTCTCTGTTGGATCTAGGCTCAAAGCAGGCGGTCTCGAGCCCATCGAGCTCCCGATCGCCTCGACAAGATCGCGTATCCCCAGGCCACTGGAAGCAACCGTTGGCACGACCTTTATGCCCAGCTCCTCCGAGAGCATCTTGACGTCTATCTCGAGCCCTTTCCTCACAGCCACATCCCAGAGGTTGAGGGCGACGACCATCGGGATCCCGCGCTCCTGCAGCTCCAGGGTGAGATTCAGGTTCCTCTCCAGATTCGTTGCATCCACAACGTTGACTATGAGATCTGCGCCCTGATCCAGTATGAGATTCGCGACCTCCTCCGCCTTTGAGCTCGGCTCAAGTGAATAAACACCGGGCACATCTATCAGCGTGGCGCTTCTTCCCAGCACATTTATGCTGCCCTCTGTGTAGCCAACAGTTGTTCCGGGATAGTTCGAGGAGATGGCATCAGCCCCTGTAAGCCTCGAGAATATGATGCTCTTGCCCACATTCGGATTGCCCATGAGAAGGATCTTGAGTGGCCTCTCTTCCTGCATATGATACTACTCCTCGCCCTGGATACTACTCCTCGCCCTGAAGAGATGAGGCTTCCGCACTTCGACAGCATGCAGAAGCCTCCCGACTACGTCGAGAGCGTTCGAGGGTTTCTCCGGTCCGGTTCATCCCATCTCCTAGCTTAGAAGCAGTGGCTACTATAAAGCAGCCACTCATCTACAGGCTTAAACCCTCAGTCCGCGGGTAAATATATTCATTGCCACGTTGACATAATCTCCCATACCCAGACCGCAGCTGTGGCAGTTCAGAGGGAGGGGTATAATGGATAATCGGCGGGCTGGAGGGACTATCACAGGTTTTGATGTAGATCGAAATGCCAGAGGGCTTCTTGGGAGAACTCTCGGAGCTGATACCTGAGATCAATCCTACGGATTAAATATCTGGAGACGTGGCACTCAGCTGAAGCTCAGCCTTCCAGAGACGATATTGTCCAGCGATGAGCCTGTTGTGATAGCTGTAGACTCTACGGGGATCAAGGTGACCAACCGTGG
>NZ_JANIHG010000011.1 GCF_024518575.1 Methanothrix sp.
TACATAAAGTGTCAAAAAGAACGTGCCCCGCAAAATTTTCTGTCAGCAGAGCAAATTTATCCATCTAATATGCTAAATATCTCTCCAAAAGCCATTTCAGTATTATGATTAAGAGAGGGGTAAAAGCTATAGAATGCTTCGGCGAGACTATCTCGAGACGCAATCCAAATTTTCCGGACCAATCTAAATCAATCCGGGGAGCGATCTCTGACGCACCGTATTTGTTCGAGAGTACGATGGATGATGCGTCCCAAATATCCGTGGGCCATCCGGTGAACTTGAGTCTGTGCCTCCACAGCAGCTCACCGTGCTGTGTTGAATAATGTTTGAGAATCCGATAGTAGAGGCTGGATTCATACGAATTGCAATTCTAGTAAAAATCGATAGCTTCCGACCTTAGAGCTCTTAATTATTCAACACAGCACGCTGAGATGAAGGTGAGCGTCTACAGGTCAAGCGTCTATGGATGCATTATGTGGCTCCGTCTACCAAATAGCTGCCATCTCAGCAAGGGCCGAATTCGATCAGCCTGTTGTAGCGATGCATAACGCATTGCGCAGGCTACGGTAATCAGACCGGATTCGGCTGACAATTCAGAGATCTTGAAGCAGATCTCTGTGAGCTTTCCTGCACGCAGAGAGCATCTCTGTGTAACTTGGGCTGTAATGCAGGTGGCTTGTGCATTTGCAATCGGTGCATCCGAAACGCGGCACAGGGATGCAATTCATGCTGATTCTCCTGGCGGCCTCACATTCGAGATCCATATCTGTTGATGTGGTGATCACATCCTTCAAAATGACATATGGAAGAAGATAATCGATATGCCAGCGGCGTGTGGCGTTCTCGCCGTTCATCACCGCAATATGGCGAGTTATCCGCCTGAAGCCGCCCGGGCCGCGGGCAGAGCCGGTGTACGCGTAGTATCCCTCAGGGAACAGGATCTCGCCGAGGGATCCCACCTTTATTCTGATCTCATCCTCCAGGCCCAGTATCAGGGTATAGATGCCTCGCATCACTCTTCTCCACATCACACGCCGAGCGCATTGATCTCATCGATCAGCTCAGCAAAGGCCTCTAGCTCGAGCTCTATGACCTCCTCCTCTGTCATCGAGATGCTCATCTCGCCATCGACCGTGAGCCTGTCCGGACCTCTCACTATCAGCCTGTCGATACCATCCCTCGAGAGCTCCTTTTTCACCTCTCTCTCGTGCGCAAGCATCCTCCCCGGAATGACAACAGTCCTTCTTACCCTGGAGAGATCCACGTCTCTGAGATCATCGATCGTCATGAGGCATGCGACGTCCTTCTTTGTGGAGACGACGTTCACATCTCCGCCCAGCGCGGAGAATATCCTCTCCAGCAGCGGAGCAGCTATCGATCCCGTGATGATCGTTGCAGATCTCCTCAGCTCCGGTAGAGCTCTGAGCCTCTCGGTATTGTGAGCCAGAGCGAAGGGAGCCTTCGTCTCCGGATCCCAGAGTGGAGTTCCGGTTATCCTGATCCTGTACCTCTGATTCATCTCAGTGACAATATTCCTGAACTCCTCGACGGTGTGGACCTCCTGCCCGGGGATTATGGGCGCGTTTCCCAGGATCAGTCCCTGCTCAGGATGGTTTGCAAACCTCATCAGGATCAGACCCTTTGCTCCCATATCCTCGAGATCCTGACATGTCTTCTCGAGGACCTCACCGTCGTTCACGCCCTTCAGCAGAACCGCAGCCGCATACACATCACATCTCTCGCAGAATATCCGTAGGTTTGAGAGCGCTGCCTCAGGATGCTTATCATGCATGTAGTTTCGTCTCAGCTCAGGATCTGTGGAGAAGACTGTGAATGAGACCTCTCTGACGCCTGCATTTACAAGCTCATCTGCCTCATCGCCCAGTTTGAATCCCTTGCCGCTGGTGTAGCCCAGATGTATCGGGACGTCCTTCTGGCCGAGAACTCTCACGAGCTTCAGAAGATCCGGGTAGCAGCTCAGGTCTCCACCACCGCTTATGGTCACCTTGTCCGGCTTGGCTCCATAAGATGCCTGGGCGACATCAAATACCACTGCCTCCAGAGGCTTGAATCCCGGATAGCCCTCGATTATGGCTCTTGTACAGTAATCACAGCCCTTCCTGAATGGAAGACAGTGCTTGCAGCCGAAGGGCGGAACTGGCTTCACGCCCCTGAAGTAGCAGTAGGCGCAGAAACCACCGCAATCAATGCCGGGCCTGCCGCCAACATCTGCGAGTATCTCCATGAGAACGAGTCTGTTCAGGAACATAAAAAGCTTTGGCGATCGACGCTGCTTGAAGATCCGGTCCTGCAAACATGTTTCTCCGGATGCAAGGTCTTGCCTCAAATGAATGAGGTGTCCGGAAGGCCATTCACTGGCACAGCACCTCTGATCTCACGTGGCCGCATGACGCTGGTCTCGGCGATACGATGGTACGGCAGATACGCCCCAGATGTGATTCATTTGTTTTAAAAGGCGACACAACGATCATTTATTGTTACAATTGTTAAGGTTAATCTTAAATAATAGTATGATGAATCCTTTAAATCGGTGTAAGTATGATTAGATATGTTTTAAGTGGCATTTGCATCACCCTTGTCCTGATATCGTGTGCGCTTGCAGACGATGCCGCGATTCAGGGGATTGGTGTCAAAGCCGCGGAGAAGGCGATGAGCGAGTTATCCTTTGAGAAAGGCGATGGGAACATACTTGTTCTGACCAATGCTGGTTATGCGATCGTCTCAGGCATGACCACGCAGAAAGCATTGAAGGGCATCAATGAGATGACAGGCTGCTCTCGCGGTGACGGAAACCTCTTTCAGGTTCTGAGGCCGCACTGGAAGCCTCTCTGGTTCTACTTCTTCAACAAAAACAGCAAAGAGGCGCTATATCTGCAGGTGAAGCCCGAGGCTTTCTCCATGAGCGCGGAGGAGCTTAAAGCTGCACCTGATGATGCAGTCTTCTCGAAAATCTCAAAGGCAAAGGTGGACCTTGATTACATGCTGAACAACAGCGATGAGGGCAACAGGACGTTCAACGAGAAGATATTCGACGGAAACGAGTTCTCGCTTGTGGGCATCTCAAACGTTTGGGCCCGGAACGCCAGCTTTGACTTCATTCAGGCTGCTTCATTCCACGATCACCTCTGTCCCGGGGTCACCAGCGGATACATGATCGCGAAGTACGTGGAGAGGGAGCTGCCGATAAACAGCAGCGCTGAGAGCTACAAGGTTATAGCAGTGCCTCCATGGTGCAAGGATGATGCGCTCCAGCTGCTCTGGGATGCGACGGTAGGGAAGAGTGGCATCTTCGTCATGGCTCTGACGGACACAGAGAAGAACGCGCTCAAGGCCAAGTACAATCAGAGCGATGTGGCGGGGATATTCATAAGATGGAACGATACCGCGAAGCAGGGAGATGCTCTGGTTCTCAGCTTCAACTGGACCAGGATGTATGAGCTCACAGAGACGAAGGACTGGAAGGGTCCCTCCTGGGCCCCAAAGCTCGTGATGGATGTCCGCATGATGGACTACTGGGATGAGCCCGAAGTTGCTGTGAGCGTTATAAAGAGATTCCAGGTCGACCAGAACAGGCTGGCTCAGCTCCAGAACGCTGGCATGCATCCGCTCAAGGTTGCGGGAGTGATGTGAGGGGCTAGACCTCACATCTCCATTTAACAACTTTGATGTGGAGGTATGATGATTACACATGTTTCATGCGCCAAAATGCGAATTATCTCTGATATAATTGCTATCGATTATCATCATATCATGCTGATCTGCACAGGATTACAACAAAATCGGAGCACTGCTCTCACTAAATCAAATAGCTGAGCCATACAGTCTATGACCATGCCGTCAAACAGAGGGGAGCCAGAAGGTTTAGGGGGAAAGATTTCATATATGCGGAGAAAATTTCATACCAATTGTGAAAAAAAGGAGATGCATAATATGAGCGAATTCATCAGAATCCTCTGCACTGCCGTGCTGATATCTCTTCTTCTGCCTGCAGTTGCGGATGATGTTCCTGTATATACGATAGCTGACACGACCGGGGACTGGGGGTATCCATCGCCGTATCTCCATTACTCCAGAGGACCCGGCTATGTGCGGATGAGCTTCATCTTCGATACCCTGGTCTGGAAGGACCAGAACGGCTTCGTGCCTGCGCTCGCAGATAGCTGGGAGTATCTGAGTGACGAGAACGCGTATATCTTCAATCTGAATTCGAGTGCGAAATGGCATGATGGCGAGGCGTTCACAGCAGATGATGTTGTCTTCACAATGAACTACATAAAGGAGCACCCGTACCAGTGGGTCGACAGCAGCACTGTGGATAGAGCCGAGAAGATCGATGACCATACAGTGAAGATCTACCTTGCGAAGCCCTACGCCCCGTTCCTTGACCAGGTGGCAGGCACGCTGCCGATACTTCCGGAGCACATCTACAGCGGCGTGACGAAGCCGGAGGATTTCCAGGATGCTATGGCGCTAACAGGCACAGGACCGTTCAAGCTTGTTGATTACAACAAGGCACAGGGCACCTATCTATACGAGGCGAACGAGGATTACTACCAGGGCGCTCCTAGGGTGAAGCAGCTGAAGTTCGTGAAGCTGAGCGCGGAGATGTCCGGTCCGGCTCTGAAGCGCGGTGAGGTGGACGCTGCGAGCGTCCCGCCAGAGGTTGCGGACGAACTTAAGAATAGTGGCTTCGTCGTCCTCGAGGGCGCCCACGACTGGCTCGCCAAGCTCATGATAAACCACAAGAAGGAGCCGTTCTCAGATGTGAGATTCAGACAGGCCCTCGCATACGCCATAGACAGGGAAAAGCTCGTAAAGATATCCCAGCGCGGGTATGGTGTTCCTGCAAGCCCAGGCCTCTTCGCTCCTGACAGCGAGTGGTACAATCCGGATGTGGAGCAGTACACCCATAATCCGGAGAAGGCGGGAGAGCTTCTGAAGGAGATGGGCTATGAGAAGAAGGGAGTCTTCTTCGAGAAGGACGGAAAAACACTGGAGGTAGAGCTTCTTGTGACATCTAGCAACGAGCGCGCTGGTGAGCTCATAAAGAACGACCTCGAGGAGGCGGGCATAAAGGTCAACATGCGCAGCGTCGACTCGAAGACTCTCGATAATGCGGTAAACGAGTGGAACTTCGATCTCGCGCTCAGTGGGCACGGCGGGATGGGCGGAGATCCGGCGATACTGAACAAGGTGATCACAGGGGCTGGCTTCAACAGCGCCAGATACGATAATCCGGAGCTGAGCGATCTTCTCAAGAGAGAGATCTCAGAGATGGATCCAGAGAAGAGAAAAGAGCTGGTGAACGAGATACAGGAGGTCTACGCGAGAGAACTTCCAGCGCTTCCGCTGTACTATCCGACAACATACTGGGCGCACGACGGGAAGGTCGATCTCTTCTACACCAAGAACGGTGTTGGGAGCGGAGTGCCGATCCCGCTGAACAAGATGGCCTTCCTGGCCTGATCTTTTTTGGAGGTGTATGATGAAGATACTGATATGCGGCAAGGGTGGGAGCGGGAAGAGCACGGTTGCGGCTCTTCTCGCCAGGGAGATTGCCAGAAGGGGCACCAACGTTCTTGTGGTCGATGCTGACGAGTCCAACTTCGGCATTTACAAGATGCTAGGCTTCGATCAACCGAGAGACTTCATGGAATCTCTCGGAGGCAAGAGGGCGCTCAGCGAGAGGCTGATGCGTTTCATCAGGTCTGAGAGGAGAGAGGCTTTGAGCATAATTCCAGAGGAGTTTCAGATAAAGGATATACCCCCGGAGGTCGTGGTCGGGGATGAGATGATTAAGCTCGTCGCCATAGGCAAGATCCACGACTTTGGGGAGGGGTGCGCGTGCCCGATGGGCGCTCTTGCACGGGAGTTTCTGGAGAAGCTCAGGACCAATGGAGAGCATGTGATCGTCGATACAGACGCTGGAATAGAGCATTTCGGCAGAGGTGTGGAGGCCGGCTGCGACAAGATCGTGGCGGTCATAGATCCATGCTACGAGTCTGTACAGCTCTCTGAGAAGATAGCTGAGATGGGGAAAAAGATTGGAAAAGATGTGTTTTTCATCGTGAACAGGATCGATGAGGACTCTGTGGATATCCTGGATATGATCGACAGGGAGAGAGTCATCGGCGTGATACCAAAACAGAAGGATCTCTTCAGGGCGAGCCTGACCGGCGGAGCCCTGCCAGAGGTCGGGGTCATGGGAGAGATTGCCGAGAGGCTGATAAAATAAACGCTACTGGTATCGTATTTCCTCAGTCACAATCTCCAGTCTTCAGGTCGCGAGCAGTTGAGATTATGGGATGAAAGAATGAGCGAGATGGTACTTAGACCCATTGGTGTGATTCGCACCCCCTTCACCAGCAGAGCCGAGGCGCCGCACCAGGGCAGGGTCTCCAGAGAGATCTGCGAGATTGAGGTCTTCCCCGAGTTTGAGGATGGGCTGATGGATATTGAGAAATGCACACATCTGATAGTGCTTTACTGGCTGGACAGGGCAGACAGAACGAAGCTCAGAGCTGTACCGCCTCATGACGGTCGTGTCCACGGGGTCTTCGCGACGCGATCCCCGGACCGGCCGAACCCGGTGGCGTTCAGCGTCGCAGAGCTGTTATCCGTGGATGGGAGGAGGCTGCAGGTGAGAGGCCTGGACGCACTCAATGGAACGCCACTGATCGATATAAAGCCGTACTCGCCAGGGATAGATTGCGTTCAGGATGCTAAGATCGGCTGGTGGGAGGAGAAGCAGAGCGGGAAATGAGCGTTTTGCCTTGTGTAGACTCAGAAGCGCAGCATGTTCAGAAGAAAGCGCGGAATAATGGCTGGCATGGCTCTTGTCAGCTGAAAGGCTGCATTTGCGCTCTTTTTCCAGAGGCCTCCAGGTACCAGCAGATTACGGCCAGACAGGGAGAGAAAGAGCCTGTCGATCTCCTCATCGCTCATCGATCTGAGCGTCTCAAGCGATGCTCTCCCGAGAATGTACTCCGGACCTAACTCCAGCCACCACCTTCTGCTGTACTCTGAGAGGCGTTTCCTGGACGCATCCCCGGCGAGCCCAGCTCTGCCCGCAACCTCGCCGCATATCGCGCCTGCGCGCATTGAGTACGCGAGCCCACTCTGGGCTGCAGCCCCGCCTGTGACCATAATGCCCTCATCAACAATCCTCCCAGGGAGCGCTGCGATCGGGTCTCCCCCCCGCCTGGTCTCCAGGATCTTCATTCGCTCCATGCCGTGATATGAGTCAACTCTTCGTTTGATGAACCTCTTCAGGAAGGCATCCAGAAACCCCTGGACATCTCTCCCATGGCGTCTCACAAAGACGCCCAGCGTTGCTGTGTCATCGCCAGCGGGTGAGAATGTTGCCTTCCACCCAGGGGCTATGCTCCCCACACAGTACTCGAAGCGATCCTCCTCCCCGATGCCCGGATGGCGCACATCGACCTCTACAGCCCAGGCAACATCCTCTGGATGACGCATGGGTTTGAATCCCAGTGATGATGCAAGCCGTGAATCCACACCACCAGCGTCTATGACTATCCTGGCACCGATCACATCTCCTCTGGATAGAGAAAGCTCCATGCCATCCGAGGATCTCGATAAAGACCTGACCTCTGATTCGATGATCTCGGCTCCGCAATCGGCTGCGAAATTCAGATGATGAGCGTAAAACCTCTTCCTGTCCAGGAAGTGGCCCCTCGCATCGATCTCGAGGATGTGGCCTGCGGGGGATACGAGCCGCATGCCTCTGACCTGATGAAGGGAGAACTGATCCACATTCAAACATGCAGCAGATGCCATCCCATCGAATACCGTATTGGCATTTGGCAGTGAGGCGAGCTCCCTCTCAATAAGCACGGTCCTGGCGCCGGTGCGAGCAGAGCTCGCAGCAGCTGAGAGGCCTGCGGGCGAGGCGCCAACAACAGCAACGTCGAACTTCATAACTCTCATGGATCCCCCAGGAGCATCTCTTCGAGGCAGATCGTCCCTGAGCATCATCTGATCAGCATGATAGAACAAACATCATGCAGATCGCAGCAGTCAGAAGAGATCCGCGTTACGATATCTCTGGCCACCATGCTTCATACATTCATCGGTTGTTCTGCGGTGCTCTCAGCTCTCGATCATACGATTGTGGAGCCCTTCCAAAAACCGTTATGCTTGGGCGATCGTATCGGTGATCCAAAACCCCATCATGATAAAACCCGTACAGGAGCAGTCCCCCTTATGGGGCCATCGCGATTTGAACGCGAGTCACAGGACCCCCAGTCCTGTAGGATACCAGGCTACCCTATGGCCCCAAGACTCAGGCTGGCTTGAGTTTGCCCAGCTGCAATATAAGGGTTTCCCAAGATCATGCGGCCGGCTTGAAGAACAGTTATGGGGCTTTCAGCCCATCCGTGAAGGGGGCTCACCGCGCTCCGATTGGCTTAGACTTCGTCGGGATCTCGAAGAAAGGTCGATGGATCCTCCCTGTCACTAATGCAAGTTAAATCTAAATAGAGATACCATCATATTTTAATATTGAAGATTGGACTGGGGTGGGAGCATATTCGTATTAAAAATAGGTAATTTAATTCGAGCGCTGATGCCGGCATTGCTGCTGATTTTCATGGCAGCTACGTCCGGCGCAATCACGGGATTGCAGAAGGATCAGCCCGCCTTAACGCCAGTACAGGCCCTTCATACCGGCACGGCAACAGGTACTGCGGCGACAGTTACGGAGCCTGTAATGGATAACAGAACTGTGTACTACGCAGACGCGAGGGAGTCGCCGGGCTCCGTCTACTACGCGGAGCTCGGGGGCGCAGGAGGGATGCCTCACTACACAAGGAGGAGCGGAAACATATACAGCTTCGCGTTCCATCCAGGGGTACCTGAGAAGCTTTACTTCGTCAATGCTAACGAGAACAGGATATACCTGACTGCCCTGACCGGCACTGGCTATTCAGCAGAGCAGACGGTGTACACGCACAGCACCTACGTAAGGGACATAGCTTTCGCACTCGATGACGCAGGTGATCTGCATCTCTACTTCAGCGAGGCCACAGGTGCGGGAGCCAACGGAATGATTTACAGGCTTGAAGGCGATGGAACCGCGACCCCCTTCTACGAGGTCAGGCTCTCAGATGTGGGCGGTTCCTGGGCAGGCGACTTCGCGTTCGATACTGAGGGAAACCTGTACCTGAGTTCTGGAAACCGCATCCCCGCAAGCATATATCGGGTGAGATCAGGAAGCGGTGCTGTTGAGACCGTCTATACCGATAATGCGGAGCCGATAAAAGGGCTGATCGTGCAGGATGGGCAGATCTACTACGCAAATTGGAGAAAAACAATCTATTTGCTCACAAACGGGACGAAAAACGACTTCTACACCGACCCGAACAGGACCTGGCTCTCGGACGTGGGATTCAGGCGCGCTCTGAGTGCTGATGAGGTGCCAAGAGCTGGGACATATAGCAGAGTGCGGCCAGGGGATTTAACGACAAGAAGGACCATGAGTGCTGCCCCAAGCTAGCTGTATCCTGAGCTTTCCCTATATTTTCTTCTTCTGCTGTTTCTGCTCGTGGACTTATTCGCTGAAAATACATCGGATCTTCTGAGGCGGCATACGAATAAAAATTCCAAAGTATATGGCCGCTTTAGCGATGCATGTTGAGCCGCCAAAAGGCACCATTCATTGGAGCACCTTATGCGCTAATTTTAAATAGAGTTACCTACATTATCAATTAAAACAGACCTGATATATCTATCAGGCTTGCGGAAGTGGTAAAGGAGGGTCTTGAAGAGAGTAGTGATTAGCATTTTATAATATTCAATAACTGTATGACAAATCAGTACAACTTGTATAGCATGTAGAGCATCTTGAAGAGGTGTTATTCATGGCTGATGATGTGAAAATTATGGGCATGAAGGCCGAGTCCGGGCGCTGGATCCTCGTGATAGCTGGCCTTCTGATAGAGCTGTGTCTTGGTGCCATTTATGCCTACAGTATCATCAACCCGCCGCTGAAGAAGCTGTTCACAGAGACCTACGGGCTGACCGTCAGCGCGACAGCTATGCAGATTCCGTACATCGTTTTCCTGCTGATCTTCGCCCTGACTATGCCGTTGGTCGGGAAGTACATAGAGAAGCTAGGTCCGAGGAAGGTCGGAATCGGAGGCGGCGTTCTTGTGGGGCTTGGATGGATCCTGGCGTCCTTCTCCACATCTCCAACGACGCTTGCGATATTCTACGGCGTTATCGGCGGTCTCGGTGTGGGAATAGCATACAACTGCCCGATCACGACATCTGCGAGATGGTTCCCGGATAAGAGAGGTCTCGCCGTAGGCCTGACAGTTCTTGGTTTCGGCTTCTCTGCAGCCGTCACCGGCCCGATAGCGGATTATCTAACCGCAAACTTCGGCGTGCTGAACATGTTCCGCTTCCTCGGGATAGCCTTCCTGATAATAACAGTGGCTCTTTCGACAGTGCTGGTATTCCCACCAGCCGGCTGGACTCCAGCGGGCTGGAAGCCGCCTGAGCCGAAGGCCGGAGCAGCTCCGAAAGCAGAATTCATGAGGGGCGAGATGACCAAGACCACGACGTTCTACGGACTCTGGATATGCTACACGATAGGCACACTTGCAGGGCTGATGGCCATAGGAGTCTCCAAGCCAGTTGGCCTTGAGGTTGCAGCCAACGCTGGCATGGACCAGGCGAGGGCCTCTGCACTCATGACCAGCCTTATAATTCCGTTCGCATTCTTTAATGGCGGTGGAAGGCCGCTATTCGGGTGGCTCACGGATAAGCTCACCCCACCAAGGGCTGCGATGCTGTCGTTCATACTGATACTGCTGGCGTCGCTGCTGATATACATGAGCCCGGCGTCCGTCTCTGCTTACACAGTAAGCTTCGCCATCCTGTGGATGTGTCTGGGTGGTTGGCTGGCGATCGCCCCGACAGCAACTGCGAGCTTCTTCGGCACAAAGGACTACGCTCGCAACTACGGGCTGGTCTTCACAGCGTACGGCGCAGGCGCGGTCATCGGCAACATCATGGCAGGCCAGGCCAAGGACATCTTCGGCGCGTACATCCAGGTCTTCCCGTATGTGGCTGTGCTGGCCGTCATCGGCTTCATTGTGGCCATGACAATGCTCAAGCCGCCAAAGCCGAAGACAGCATGATTTAAAAACGTGCGCCCGGAAGATGCTCTGATAGCACCCCCGGGCGCGTTATTTTTATGATCACCTTTTCAGACGTTTGCTTCAGATGTAGAGTGCATATCCAGGCTCGACCCATAGCGTGGTGGTCACGCCCCTCGGATAATACTTGGGCTTCCCGTAGAAGAACTGACCGTCCCAGACCTTTATGAAGTGCTCCATGTTGCCCACGACCTTGAGGGTGAACGAGCCGTCAAGGGGATCTCCTCCCCTCCCGTCTGTTCCAACATATACATCATCCAGGTATACATCATAGCCTCTCATGCCCGTGGATTTAATGATCACAACAGTATCGCCAGCCTGTGATGGCGCTACCGGCACAGACGGCGGGGTGGAGATCTGGACCGCGCTAACAGCGGTGACCTGAGGGGCTGTTTGCTGCGGTGCAGTTTGAACTGCCGGAACGACATCTATGACGACGATATTGCTCGGGATGCTGTTCGCTATGAAGAACACTATGTTTCTACCAACAGAATCTGCCCTGAAGTTCATCTCGTTGAGACCGGGGAAGATCGGGTACTGTCTGCGGTTGATCGTGTTGTTCGGGTATATCTCGTAGATGTCGGCCACACCATCACCTGTGGAATCTGCGATTAGCCTGAGGAGTGTGTTCACTGGGCATACAACGTACTGCGTCCATTTGTCAGGTCCGGCGATCCAGAGCTGGTTTGTTCCCAGAAGGGAGGCGCGCGATACAAACTCCCTGTAGGGTATCGGCTCAGCTCCGAACAGATAGACGAGCTGCGGCTCATGTCCTCTGATCTCAATCCTCCGTGGCTGGCTCAGGCCGGATGTCATGGATACAGAGGAAGATACAGAAGAGCTGCTGAAGTAGAACTGGCTGAAGAAGGACCTGCTGGCGTTGTCGAAGTTATCCATCATCGAGAATGTCATGTTCGAGCTGAATCCGGGGACTGTCACATCCAGATAGCTGTAATTCGCATCACCAAATAGATCCTCCGGCGTTATCGAGGCTGCTGTGCCTGCGATCGCGCCCGCAATCAGCAACAACATCATGAGAGTTCTCAAATCAAACACCTCAGGAGACCATTGATTAACGCATTATATATCACTGAGCATCCTGTGGGACTCACATGAGCCCAACAGGATGCTGATATTTCCACATGTAGATACACGCCTCAAATATCCCTTGGCGCATCTCCACAGGAGGTGTTGAGACAGATCTCTCGTGCGCAGTATGCCCCAATCCCATCACCTATATGCTGAGATCAGCTGATGAGCCATTGAGGATTATGAGCGGCAATTGCTTCTTAGAGGCCATGGAGTATCGAGGGATGTTTGCATAACAGGGTTCTTCATCACAAGGTTCTTCTTCGGGATCTGTAATACTCTGACTCAAACATCAAGCCCCGGGGCTGTGCGTCTCATGAGGGATCAGGTTGAGTGAATACATACCTTTGCAGGCAGAGATCGTGGATATCGATCGCGTAACACATGATTCGTATCTCATATCTCTCCAGATACTGGACAGGGATGTGAGCTTCACATACAGACCGGGACAGTTTGTCATGGTCTCGCTTTTTGGAATGGGCGAGTGCCCCATATCGATAGCATCGAGCCCGACGAGAAATGTCCTGCAGCTATGCATCCGGAGGGCAGGGCGAATAACAAACGGGATAATGGACTCCATGATAGGTGATGTTCTAGGCATCCGCGGGCCGCTGGGAAACGGGTTTCCGGTCGATAAAATGCATAAAAGGATTATCATAGCAGGGGGCGGTTCCGGCTTCGCGACCCTGAGGTCTCTGATAAACTATATCGTGGATAGAAGGGATGAGTTCGATGAGGTCTTTGTGGCATACGGAGCCAGAACCCGTCAGGATCTTTACTTCATGCAGGAGTACAAGTCCTGGAAGATGGATGGCATCGAGATCGAGCTGACTGTGGACGTCGGCGATGAATCCTGGAGGGGTAACGTCGGGATGGTCCCTGAGCTGCTTGATAGAATGGAGATATCGCCACCTGCATCCGCTGCGATCTGCGGCCCGATGCCCATGATCCACGCAGTCACGAAAAAGCTCTTGGAGAATGGCTTCAGTGAATCAGACATATTTGTATCGATGGAGAGGCACATGAAATGCGGGATCGGGAAGTGCGAGCACTGCACCATCGGGCCCTACCGTGTATGCAAAGAGGGGCCGGTCTTCCCGTACAATATGATCAGAGACCTGCTCTGATCTCACTTTTTCCAGAAATCCGGGAGAAGGAGCACAAGAACCGTCATGATCTCGAGCCTGCCCATCCACATGCAGAGAATAAGTATCAACTTGCCCACCGGATGTATGGCGGAATAATTCATGTATGGGCCCACCGGGCCGAAACCAGGCCCGACGTTTCCAAGACATGAGGCAACCGCGGATACGATGGCCTCCAGATTCATCGCCTGATCGGAGTACGAGACCGCGGCGAGCATTACAGATGCCAGGGCGAAGGTCAGCATGTAAATCCCGAAGAAGCTTAGCGTGGAGCGAACGATCTCCTCCCTGATAGCGGTATCATGAAGCTTTACCTGTATCACTGCCTTCGGATGTATTGCAAACATGAGCTCTCTCTGAACGTATTTCAGCATCAGCAGGAGCCTGACGACCTTTATGGCACCACCGGTCGATCCGGCACATGCGCCCACGAACATCAGCAGCAGCAGCACGATCTTCGCTGCTGGAGACCACGTGTCGAAGTTTGTTGTCGAGAAGCCGGTCGTGGTCATGATGGAGACGACCTGAAAGAGCGCGTATCTTATGCGATCTTGAACAGGGATCAACATGCCGGCAGTGGCGGCGATGAAAAGTGTGGAGATTATCACGATAAAAGAGTAGAGCCTGAACTCCGGATCCCTGATCAGGCTCATCCTGTCCTGGTATATTGTCTTGTAATGGAGCGCGAAGTTTGCTCCTGCCAGGAACATGAACAAAACTACTATGTATTCGATCAAAGCGCTCCCGTAAGCCTCTATGCTTATCGACTGGGGAGAGAATCCGCCTGTGGCCATCGTGGTGAATGTGGTGCATATGGCGTCGTAAAGCGGCATTCCGGCCACTTTGAGAAGAACGACCTCGATGATTGAGAGTGAGAGGTAGATCCCCCAGAGCAGCTCTGCGGTCTGTCTTATCCTGGGCGTCAACGACTCCTTATCAGGCCCGGGGACCTCTGCTCTGTAAAGCTGCCTGCCTGCAACCCCAAGCCTAGGGAGTATTGCAACGAACAGGAGGATTATGCCCATTCCGCCCAGCCACTGGGAGAATGACCTCCAGAAGAGGAGGCCGTAGTAAGTGGGCTGTTCGGGTAGCATAGCAGATACAGTTGTATTCGTTGTTGTCCAGAGGAGGTACTCGACAGATCCAGCAACTACGAACGCAATGCTCCGGTTCGCCAGCTCGCCATCTATGATCCAGTATCCATCGCTGTTGCTCTCAGTGAGCACCGATGCGCCGGTTGTGGTGAATCCGGACATCGATTCGAAGAGCGAGTCTGTGGGCCCCATCCCCAGCAGTATGTAGGGCATCGCGCCTATCATCGCAGCTATCAGCCAGCCGAAGGCCACAAGCGCGAACCCATTCTTTATGCTGAGATCCCCCATCTCGCCGTGCCTTCTGAGAAGAGAGCTGAGTCCCAGCGCGATTATCGATGTGAACGCGAAGGCCACGACGCCCTCGGGCTCTCTGTAGTATGCCGCGACCATGCCAGGAAAGAGCATCAGTATGCCGATTATCCTGAGCAGATCACCGAATGAGTACAGGAGGATTTTTACGTTCATGCAGATGCCACTTGGGTCCAGAGCTTACCGGAGCCCTTTCTGAGGCTCCACATCCTATCAGGTCCTGCGACATATCATGTTCATGATCATAAAGCTTAGCATCGCCGGTACCAGGGTGGAAGGGGATCGTGGCTCAAGCACAGCTCCTCAGCTGGAACCTGCGGCCGCCATCCAGCGTGGATGTCGGCGGTATCCTGAAGCAGAGATCCGGCCAAAAAGGTTAAATGATTGAAGGACTACCATTGCTCCGCGCTCCGGTAGTGTAGCTCGGCCAATCATGAAGGACTCTCACTCCTTCGACTAGGGTTCAAATCCCTACCGGAGCACCATTCTTCCGGCAAAACTGCAGTCATGCAGGTTGATTTCGGACTGCAATTATCGCTTTTGTGCTCAGAATTGCATTCTGCGGATCCAGCGATATTGATTGTGTGCTGAGTTGAAGTCCGTTTCTGTGTTCCAGGTAGCGTCTCGAATATCTGAACACGCATTCGGGGTGATGGCTGCTTAAATTCCATGAATTCGATGGATGCTGTGCAACTCGAAGAGTCAAGCACATGCAAGCAGTGCTCCTGAAGCAACCTGGAGTCCAGGCCAATAATATTAATAAAGATCTATATTTGAGATCGAGCAGAATTTATAAATATTATCGTCAACTCCATCATTTGGCTCAGGGCCAGCATCTTCGTGCATGTGCGGATCTCAGCTTTGATGCCTGCTTTTAGAGTCTGTCCTTTCAACCACAGCACGTAGAGCACAGAGCCCTGGATGGAGGTTGATGTGCATGCGGTTCATGTCCTATGAGGATCTCCCGAAGATAAGATTGCCGAATGGAAATGATGTATTCATAAGCGACTCCACTCTTCGCGACGGGGCCCAGATGCCAGGGATCGTCATAACTCTGAGGGACAGGTTGAGGATATACGAGTACCTTCACAGGATAGGCATAGAGAAGCTGGAGGTATTCCTCTTCAGCACTACCGATAAGATGGCCGCAAGGGAGATGCTGGACAGGGGATACAATCCAGAGGTCACCGGCTGGAGCAGGGCGAACAAGAATGACATAGATCTTGTGTTGGAGATGGACGGGATCAGAGAGACAGGCATACTGATGTCGGTCTCGGATCCTCACATACTGATAAAGATGGGGCTTACAGGGCGCGAGGCGGCGCGGGAGATGTACCTGAGCGCGCTTCAGTATGCAGTCGACCACGGTCTCAGAACCAGAGCGCATCTTGAGGACATCACACGCTCGGATCTGGAGGGCTTTGTCTACCCTCTTGTGAGGGATATAATCGACATAGACAGGGATTGCACCATCCGCATCTGCGATACCCTCGGATACGGACTGCCATTCGATGGCCTGAACGATCCGTACTCGGTACCCAGCATGATCCGGAGGCTTCGCGAGCTGGGAGTCAGGAACATAGAGACGCACATACACGACGATTTCGGATTTGGCACAGCGAACTCCATCGTCGGATACTGGTACGGAGCAAACTGGTCGAACCTCACATTTCTGGGAATAGGGGAGAGGGCTGGAAACGCGGAGCTTGAGAAGGTTCTGCTGTTTCTGAAGACCAGGGTCGAGGGGTTCGAGAAGTATGATCTCTCATGTTTAACGGAGTTCGCGCAGTTCATGGAGGAGCGGGTGGGCATAAGGGT
The DNA here is from genome assembly GCF_024518575.1 of Methanothrix sp. Lineage (GTDB taxonomy): Archaea > Halobacteriota > Methanosarcinia > Methanotrichales > Methanotrichaceae > Methanothrix_B. The sequence continues at coordinate 16,660 of NZ_JANIHG010000011.1, forward strand.
GCCGAGGAATAAAGCCGTTGTCGGCAAAAACATATTCTCGCACGAGAGCGGCATACACACAGCTGGCGTGATCAAGAACCCATTCACCTACGAGCCGTACCCGCCGGAGATCGTGGGGGCCACCAGGAGCCTCATGATAGGTCCGACATCCGGCAGAGAGGTCCTGAAGCTCAAGGTAGAGGAGGCGCTGAGAGAGCTCATGGACGTGGATGTCAGCATAAACAAGGACGACTGGCGGCTCAATCTCATGCACTCTGAGATAAAGAGGCTGTATGATGAGGAGAAGAGAAGGTCATGCATATCTGACGAGGAGCTGAAGGCGTACGTTGAGAAGTACTTCCTCTTCGAGTCGATATTCGAGAACGAGAGCCATACAAGTGGAGATCCCATGCCGGACTGAGCGAATGGCCAGGAGCGTTCAGCGTCTTGTAGGGAGTGGAGATCGAAAAACTATATCTAGATTGGAATGGAGTGTGTGTATTCTGGATCTCATGCCCGAAGGGGCATGGAGATCCGCTGTCCTGGAATGAGTGGCAGCCTGCACAGATGCTGGGTTTATCCATGAAGCAGGAGGGCACTCATTCTAGGATGAAAAATGGGCGCGAGAGAGGAAGGGCGGCTGCCGCTGGCCGGCATCGGCCGGTGTGGAAAGTCCCCCCACCTCTGGACACACAGGCATCGCGATGATGCGGGGCGAGAGCTCCGGCTCTGGCACAGAAACGGGACTGCGCCGTGATAATGCGATGATGCCGAAAGGCGGAGGTCTCACGGAATGCAGATGAAACGGCGAAACCCTGTGGGTGCAAGCCAAAATAGGGCAGCTCTGGGGGTGTCCAGCCCCTTGCCCGGGTATGGCGCTAAGCTGAATGCCGCCGGAACAGAAGGGGGCTTACTCTCCTGACTCGCGCCCGATCCTCATTGCAGCTCTTGCGATGAGCCTTGCAACCCTTACAGGCTCGGGTATTCTCCCCTCAAGTGTGAACCTGTTCAGCACAGCCCTGGCCTCTTTCAGAGAGATGCCATGTGCTCTGACAAACAGATCATATCCTGTTTTCAGCCTGAGAGCGCTCCGCTCGCCCAGCGCCCTGTATCTCCTGAGACGCTCAGCATCACCGGGGAAGTACTCCTCTATGTATTTCTCAAGTCCATCCGACTCCTCGTAGGTGACGCTGATCACCGGCAGCCCGGTCTCTCTGTGTACCATCTCCGGATCTATTATGTTGAACCAGCTGATCACATTTCCGCTCAGCATTAAAATATTGATGTCGTCTCTATTGAGCTTTCTGTATATCGACAGCACCCCACCGGTCGCGTCCATCCCTCCCACTGTGATCTCCGCGAGCGCGACGCCGTCGATGCGCAGATCCCCGCGCATCACAATGCCTGCCAGCGTGGAGACAGGGTCAGAGCGCACGAAGCTCTCTGCGATCCCCAGCGCCCTTATCCCGGGCTTGTTGACGCGTATGGCCTTCTCGACATGAAAGCATGACATGGAGGTTTGACCTCCTTTGGCGGATCGTTTTCTGGACGAAGCTGAGAGCAGATCAAAGCTTTCAGCCTTTTTGCACGTCTCTCTGTCGCATGCGGGGTTTTCGTGTGGCTTTCTCACGACCTTGAATGGCGTGCTCCATGCACATCGACTGCACGTCGAATTTCATGCATCGACTTCATCGAGGGCATCCGATGGCATCTTAATTTCGGTTCATGCGATATGCTTCTACTAGCGTAGAAGCAGTGGCTACTATAAGTAGCCACTTGTACCTGGCATCGACCAGCTCAAAGATTATGGGCTTAAATATTGGAGTTTGCGCCCCGAAATTCTCTATCATGCGCTCTCAGGCGACAGGTTCTATATACATGCAGATATTGCTTGAGCACCATGAACGAGAAGCTTGAGGAGATCGGATCGCGGATACGTGAGCTTCGAGAGCTCTCAAAGATATCACCTGAGGAGATGGCCGGCCACCTCAAAGTGCCTCTTGAGACATACTGCGGGTACGAGTCAGGCCATCTGGACATACCGGCAAGCCTGCTTTTCAAGATCGCGCAGCGTCTCGATGTCGACATGAGCCTTCTGCTCACAGGCCAGGAGCCAAAGATGAGCATCTTCACCGTGACCAGAAAGGGGGAGGGTGTTGAGGTCGAGAGGAGGAAGCAGTACAGGTATCAAAGCCTTGCTGGGAGGTTCGCCCACAAGAAGGCAGAGCCGTTTATAGTCACCGTCGAGCCGAGATCTGAAAAGCCAGCGGTATACAGCCATCCCGGCCAGGAGTTCGATTACATCCTGGAAGGGACCATAAAGATATACATCCACAACAACGAGATCGTCCTCAACGAGGGCGATTCGATATTCTTCGATTCGTCATACGATCATGCCATGGAGGCTCTCAACAACAGACCTGCCAGGATGCTTGTCATTGTCATGTGAGGGAGGGGCTTTATTTGGCATCGCTTCTGCATAAGTTTGTATCAAGGGTCGAGTTCGACTCGTATGAGGATTTCAGGGACAACTTCAGAATAATAGTTCCAGAGAACTTCAACTTCGCCTATGATGTCGTCGATGTTTACGCTCAGGAACAGCCTGATAAGATCGCTCTGGTCTGGTGCAACGATCACGGAGAGGAGAGGATATTCACATTCGGGGACATGAAGCACTGGAGCGACAGGGCGGCCAATCTCTTCAGGAGCTACGGGATCAGAAAAGGCGACACCGTGATGCTCACGCTGAAGAGCCGCTACGACTTCTGGATCTGCATGGTAGGGCTCAACAAGATAGGGGCTGTGGCCATCCCGTCGACCCACATGCTCAAGGCGAAGGACATCATCTACAGAATAAAAAAGGCGAACCTGAAGATGGTTGTGTGTATCATCGAAGATGGTGTGCCTGATGAGGTTGATCTCGCTCACAAAGAGCTTGGCGAAATCCCTCTGATAAAAGCATTTGTGGGCAAAGAGGATCAGGAGAGGGAGGGATGGATAAACTTCAGGCGCGCGCTTGCTGGCGCATCTCCTGATTTCACGAGACCTGTTGGGGAAGAGGCCACCAGGAACGAGGATGTCCTCATAGCCTACTTCACCTCCGGGACCACTGGATACCCAAAGATGGTGAAGCACGATCAGACATATCCGCTGGGACACATACTCACAGCGAAGTACTGGCAGAACGTCATGGATGATGGACTGCACTACACGGTCGCAGATACGGGCTGGGCTAAGTGCGCCTGGGGCAAGATATACGGCCAGTGGATAGCCGGCTCAGCGGTTTTCGTCTACGACTACGACAGGTTTGACGCGGGAAGGATGATGGAGAAGCTCGCGAAATATAAAGTAACAACATTCTGCGCCCCTCCGACGATCTACAGGTTCATGATCAAGGGGGACATGTCCAAGTACGATTTCTCCACATTAAAATACGCGGTCACCGCAGGCGAACCACTTAACCCATCGGTGTATGAGAAGTTTCTGGAGGTCACAGGCCTCAGGCTGATGGAGGGCTACGGACAGACCGAGACTGTTGTGACGATAGCGAACTTCCCGTGGATGGAGCCGAAGCCTGGGTCGATGGGAAAGCCGGCTCCGGGCTTCGATGTAGTTCTCTTGAAGGACAGCAGGCCGTGCGAGGTTGGCGAGGAGGGCGAGATAGTAATCCGCACAGACAAAGGAAAGCCGGTCGGGCTCTTCATCGACTATCACCTCGACCCAGACAGGGTGAGAAACACCTGGCATGACGGATATTATCACACAGGAGATACCGCGTGGGTTGATGAGGACGGGTACATCTGGTTTGTTGGAAGAACAGACGACATGATAAAGACATCAGGATACAGGGTCGGGCCGTTTGAGGTCGAGAGCGCTCTGATGACGCATCCAGCGGTCCTGGAGTGTGCGATCACAGGGGTCCCAGATCCGATCAGAGGGCAGGTGATCAAGGCGACTGTGGTTCTAACGAAGGGCTACACCCCCTCAGAGGAGCTGAAGAGAGAGCTGCAGGAGCATGTCAAGAGGATCACAGCCCCCTACAAGTACCCGAGGATCGTGGAGTTTGTGGAGGAGCTCCCGAAGACGATAAGCGGTAAGATAAGAAGAGTGGAGATCAGGGAGAAGGACAAGCCGTATCCGATTATAAACATAACGGAATGCAAGGGCTGTGAGCGGTGCGTTCTCGCATGCCCTGTGAACGTGCTCAGGATGAGCGAGGATCTGAACAGCAGGGGCTACAGGTACTCGACGTACTTGGGCGACGGATGCATCGGATGCGGCGCGTGCTACTACACATGCCCTGAGCCGAACGCGCTTGCTGTTCACATACCATCGAAGGGCGAGTGAGACGATGCCATCGAAGATGGTAGCTGGGAATACCGCTGTTGTTATCGGGGCGATGTACGCTGGCTGCGACTGCTTCTTCGGCTACCCAATAACCCCTGCAAGTGAGATTCTCCAGGAAGCGTCCCGGTACTTCCCGATGGTGGGGAGGAAGTTCGTCCAGGCCGAGTCTGAGGAGGCGGCGATAAACATGGTTTACGGGGCGGCTGCTGCCGGCCACAGGGTGCTGGCCGCCTCCTCCGGCCCAGGCATGAGCCTCAAGCAGGAGGGGGTGAGCTACCTGGCAGGAGCCGAGCTCCCGTGCGTCATAGTTGATATCAACAGAGCAGGCCCAGGCCTGGGCAACATAGGGCCTGAGCAGTCGGATTACAACCAGGCTACAAAAGGCGGAGGACATGGCTGCTACAGGAACATCGTGCTAGCGCCGAACTCGGTGCAGGAGATGTGCGATCACACCATCAAAGCCTTCGATCTGGCGTTCAAATACAGGAATCCGGCGGTAGTGCTTGCAGATGGTGTTCTGGGTCACATGGTCGAGCCGCTGAGGTTCCCCGAGAGCGCGACTGTTCCGGTGATAGACACATCATGGGCTGTCTGCGGCACACGGGAGACAAGAGGGAATGTGATAACATCGATCTTTCTCAACTTCGATGAGCTTGAGAGGCACAACATCAGGCTCCAGGAAAAATACAGGCGCATAAGGGAGAACGAGGTCTCCTATGAGACCTACAGGGTGGACGATGCGGATGTGGTTCTTGTATCGTATGGCATAAGCAGCAGGATCGCCAGGTCTGCGGTCGATGCTGCCAGGCGGGAGGGCATCAAGGCTGGATTATTCCGACCAATCTCCCTCTTCCCGTTCCCGGATAAGGCATTAAAAAAGATCGCTGAGAGGGGCTGCAGGCTCATATCTGTGGAGATGAGCGACGGCCAGATGAGAGAGGACATAATTCTCGCCACAGGCGCTGATGTCGAGCTTGTCTCGAGGTACGGAGGCAATCTCATCACGCGCGAGGAGATCGTGAGAAAGATCAGGGAGGTGAGTCGATGAGAAAAGATCTCGGCGGGCATCCTGGCCTTTACAGTGAGTATCCAAGAAAGGGAGGGAGCGCACCGGGAGCGACGCACTACTGTCCGGGCTGCGGCCATGGTATCCTGCACAAGCTCATAGGCGAGGCGATGGCAGATCTCGGCATACAGGACAGATGTGTCCTCCTGAGCCCTGTGGGATGTGCTGTCTTCGCCTACTACTACCTTGACTGCGGCCATGTCCAGGCGGCCCATGGCAGAGCTCCTGCAATAGGCACAGGAATATCGAGGGCCGAGGACGATGCGATAGTTATCTCATACCAGGGGGATGGGGATCTCGCGTCCATAGGGCTCAACGAGACGATACAGGCCGCGAACCGCGGGGAGAAGATGGCAGTCTTCTTCGTCAACAACACGGTCTACGGGATGACGGGCGGCCAGATGGCCCCTACCACATTGGTTGGAGAGGTCACATCCACAACGCCAACCGGAAGAGACCCGAGGGAGGCCGGTTACCCATTGCATATCTGCGAGATTCTGGACACGCTCAAGGCGCCTGTTTACATAGAGCGCGTCTCTCTCTCTGATATCGAGCATATCAGGAAGGCAAGAAGGGCGGTGAGAAAGGCGCTGGAGATACAGAGGGATAAGAAGGGATATGCTTTTGTGGAGCTCCTCTCGCCCTGCCCGACGATACTCAGGATGGACGCTAAGGGGGTTGAGCGCTTCATAAACGAGGAGATGGAGAGGGAGTTCCCGCTGAAGCGCTTCAGGGACAGATCTGCAGAGGCTGAGCCGATTGTGAGGAGCAGGAGCGATTTCTCCAAGGAATCACTGGATCGCATATTCGGGGTGGCTGGAGAGGAGTCGATAGAGCCGATGCATGATCCAGCGTTTGGCATGAGAAGCGTCAGGATCTCCGGTTTCGGAGGGCAGGGTGTTCTCAGCATGGGGCTCGCGCTCGCCCAGGCAGCATATCTCTCGCGCAGGTTCGTCTCGTGGTATCCGGACTATGGGCCGGAGCAGAGGGGCGGCACATCGAACTGCACTGTGGTCATATCAGGAGAGCCGATAGCATCGCCTGTTGTGGACGAGATCGATATTCTGGTGGCGTTCAACCGCCCGTCGCTGGAGAAGTTCTCGTCCAGCGTCAAAGAGCTCATACTCTACGATATGCTTGCAGGTGAGTTTCAGGGAAGCGTGAGATCTGTACCGGTGCCTGCGACGGAGATAGCCACGCAGAAGGGAGCTCAGCAGGCTGCGAACACCGCGATGCTCGGCGCTCTCATGGCCTCCGGCCGTCTGGGGCTGCCTGAGGAATCATTTGTGGGCGCGATAAAGGACGCGTTCTCGAAGAAGCCAAAGCTGTTGCCGCTGAACCTGGAGATATTCAGGGCAGGGGCAGAATGGGTAAGGAAGATGGTCCGATGATCGAATCTGTATGCCTGCATCTCGTCAGGGGTCTTCCTGTCATCGAGGAGGGCGACAGCCTCGCAGATCTGATCCAGTCGAGGTTCGAGCTTCTAGATGGCGATCTGGTCTGCATCGCAAGCACCGTGGTATCAAAATCCGAGGGCAGGGTCAGGGAGCTGAGCTCTTACACTCCGGGAGAGAGGGCGTTAAAGATTGCAAAAGATCTCGGAAAGGATCCCAGGTTCGTTCAGGCGGTTCTGGAGGAGTCCGCTGAGATACTCCTTGACCGCCCGTTTCTCCTGGTCGTCACGAGGTTCGGCCACGTCTGCGTAAACGCTGGCATAGACCAGTCGAACGTGCCCGCAGGGAGGATACTGCTCCTGCCCGAGAACCCATCGCTGAGCGCCGATCGGATACGGAGCGAGCTGAGCAGGGATTGTCCGGTCATAATAACAGATACGTGTGGGAGGCCATTCAGGTTTGGCGTCGCGGGCGTGGCGATCGGCTGGTCCGGCCTCTCCCCCATCAGGGACTGGAGAGGTGCCTCTGATATCCACGGCAGGAAGCTCGAGATAACCCTCGAGGCTGTGGCAGATGAGATCGCGGGAATGGCGAACCTGCTGATGGGCGAGGCCGGGGACTCAACGCCTGTGGTTGTTGTTCGAGGGCTGCCGCGCTTCGATGGCGACGGCAGCGTCTTCATGCCTGAGAAGCAGGATGTGATAAGAGCCATACTGTCAAAATGCAATGAAGCATAACTGCTGACAAGAAACCTCATGCGCTTCTGTCTTTTGGGGCAGAGGAGAGCATCGGTGTGATGGCATCTCTGGGCCAGAGGTATTCAATGCCGCGTCCCATGTTGTTCTGCAGGCAGCTTCGATTCGCGCTCTTGAATCGAAAGCTCCGGCCGGAAAGTGCCCCCAGCGCCTCCGGATCGCACGTGCTGGATCGTGATGCGCACCCCGGAGTTCCGAGAGCTGAGACAAACTCAGCGAAGGCAGGCCGCCTCCTCTGAGCACAAATGATTTAGGCATGCCTGCTCAGAGATCGGATGCTAGGGAACAATCGTCTCTGTGAGGCTGGCATGTGATCCTATAGCGAACGGTCGAATCCGCAGCAATAGCCACAGCGTCTGCACTGCTTTAGATGGTGAGATGATGAATTATGCGGTCCGTGCATCGGGGATATGCAAGGGCTTCAACACGCTCTTCCGTGGGAAAAAAGAGGTTCTAAAAGATATAAATCTCCTGATCGATGGAGAGGAGATATTCGGCATACTCGGCCCGAACGGCTCCGGGAAGACCACCCTTCTCTCGATATTCTCCACGCTTATCTACCCTGACAGGGGCGAGCTCACGATTCTGGGCATAGACGCGCGGAGGAAGACACATGAGGTCAGGAAGCTCATAAACATAAGCACTGGCAAGCCGAACTTTCCCTGGAGCCTGACCGTCAGGGAGAACCTGCGCCACTCAGGCATGCTCTACGGCCTCCATGGGAGAGAGCTCGAGAGAGCTGTTGACTGGTCGATGGAGAGCTTCGATCTCCACCAGTATCAGGACACCCGCTTCGAGAACCTCTCGACGGGTGTGAAGCAGAGGTTATCGCTTGCGAAGGCGATGCTGAACGGTCCGAAGCTTTTATTTTTGGATGAGCCGACGACCGGCCTGGATCCGCAGATGGCCCAGAGAACGAGAGCACTTGTGAAGCGTATTCACAGAGATATGGGCGTCTCTGTTGTCATGACCACCCACTACATGCCGGAGGCCGAGGAGCTCTGCGGGATGATCGCGTTCCTGAAGGAGGGGCGCATCGTCGCCCAGGACACGCCTGCGAGGCTTAAGAGGTGTCTTAAGATTGGGGAGAGGATGCGGATAAGGTACAGGGGAGATATAGATGCGAACGCCCTGAGAGCGATACCGGGATTGATATCGGCAGATCTTTCAGCGGGCAGAGCGGATCTGGTCATCGATAAAAACGAGGTGACCTTCAGCAGGGTCATGCGCACATTACAAAGCGCTGAGATACTCGAGCTGGAGCTTGAAGAGCCGGATCTGGAGGATGTGTTCATTGAGCTTGCAGGGTGAGATCAACAAGTGCCTCTCTGCGGCATACAAGAACTGGATAATCTCCAAGAGGAACGTGTTCACGGTCTTCGAGCTGGTCTTCTGGCCGTTGATCAGCCTTCTCTCCATTGGTCTGATGACCAGGTTCCTGAATATTGGAGGGGAGACGGTCGCATTTCTCCTCGTGGGGGCGATCGGGCTGACGATCCTTCAGATATGCCAGATAGATGTCGCCTACGTTCTGCTGTTCGATATGTGGTCGAAGAGCATAAAGAACACGTTCGTCTCTCCTGTGCGCGGCTACCACCTCGTGCTCGGCGCCCTCCTCTTCGGGATGGTGCGCGGAACGTTTGCATTCACGATACTTGTTGTTATAAGCAGAATCCTCTTCGGCTTCGATTTCCTCGCAGGAGGGGTCCACACAGTTTTGATATTTTTGGCGGGGGTCTTCGCCGTCTCAGCCCTCATAGGAATGATCGTCTGCATCTCGATACTTCTCTTTGGGCAGAAGGCAGACGTCGCGGCTTGGAGCCTGAGCGGGGTGATAATGCTCATAAGCGGGATCTACTATCCGATCAGCATCCTTCCGGATCCGCTCCAGCTCATGGCACGGGCTGTGCCGCTGACGTACTTTCTTGAGTACTACAGATCAGCATACGGATTTGGAGATCACAATATCATGACAGGAGCGGTGATGGTGGCTGCTTACATGATCGTGGGCCTGATCGCACTGGAGATAACGATCGAGAGGGCTAGGAGCACAGGCATACTCCTGCGCCTCTCGGAGTGAGCTGATTGGGATCAGTGACATCATCCCCTTGAGGGGAGAATGTCACTGTTGAATATCCAGGGGCGCCAGCCCATATCGGATAGACCACCTCGGGTTAAAACTTTAAACTGCGTTCGCATAGGGAGACACATGAGCGCAGCTGACGAGATGTTCGACTCTGGATACATGCTGGATCTCCTCAGAGATCTCATAGCCTTCAGGACGGTTGCACCACCTGGAAGCTTCTACCATGAGATAGTGGATTACCTTCTTCCAGTGCTCGGCGAGATGGGGTTTGCGACGAAAAAGCTTGTTATGCCTTCAGACGTCTTCGAGTCGAGGTGCTCTGATCCGCGGCTCTCAGGAGACAGGGTCAATCTGATCGCGGATATGGATCTCGGCAGGCCCGAGTGGCTTGTGATATACACGCACCTCGATGTAGTGCCTCCAGGTGAGGGATGGTCCACAGATCCTTTCTCGCTCACGATCAGAAACGGCAGAGCATACGGAAGGGGCGTCTCAGACTCGAAGGGGGCTGTAGCAGCCCTGATCGCTGCCCTCAGAGGCATTCTGGTCGAGAGAAAGCCGAAGTACAACCTTCGCCTGCTTCTGACGACAGATGAGGAGGTCGGGGGCTACTCCGGGCTCTGCTATCTTGCGGATTCCGGATTGGTCAAAGGAGACAAGATGCTCTGCATGGACGGATTCTCCGATGATGTGGTTATCGGCTCGAACGGCATAATCACATGGGAGGTCATGGTGACGGGAAGAGCAGTGCACAGCGGATCCAGCTTTCTCGGAGATAACGCGATCGAGAAGTCGCTTCCTGTGATCGATGCGATACTCAGGCAGAAGCGCGAGATCGAAAAGAAGAGATCCTCGCTTCCCGCAAGCTCTGTGCTGAGGGATAAGGGTATAGATCGCCTGATGCCGATCCTGAACATAAATGTGATACATGGGGGCATAAAGGAGAACATCGTGCCTGACAGGTGCGTCTTCCGCGGTGACAGAAGGGTGATTCCGGAGGAGAGGATGGAGGATGCGATGGAAGAGCTCGAGGAGATCGTCCAACGCTTCGGCCCGGATGTCAGCTTGAGGATGTGGCCAGGGTATCCTCCCATGAGGATCGATCCGGAGCACCCTTGGGTTCTTGAGGTGAAGGAGGCGGTGAGAAGAGCCTCTGGATCAGAGCCTCACCTGTCCGGAGCACAGGGGAGCCTGGACCAGGCGTATGCGACAGAGGTCACGAAGATCCCCGCAGCAGTATACGGTGTCGGGAGGCAGCTCGAGAGCAATGCGCACGGCATCGATGAGAACGTCAGTCTCGAGGATCTTGTGAGCTACATGCGGTTCATCGGGGAGCTGCTCTAGATCAGAGAGCGAAATTTGCGTGCTGCAGGTGATGGCTTGAAGGTAGTGGCTGTTGTGGGTCACCACAAGTCTGGGAAGACCACACTGATCGAGGCTCTGGTAAAAGCACTCAAGAGGCATGGCCGCGTGGGGACGGTGAAGCACATGCCAGGGCATCATGTCGACCATGGCGACACGCACAGGCATCTAATGGCAGGTGCAGATGTCGTCATCGGCATCGGTCTGGGCCAGATCGTGGTGACCCCTGAGGGGAGCCTCGAGTCTGCCCTCCAGGAGATGCAAAATCGAGGTATTGATTTTGTCATCCTCGAGGGGTTCAAGAGCAGCCAGTATCCGAAGATAGCCATCGGCGGTATAGATGTGCCAAACAAGATGTGTGATGTGGAGGCTGTAAACGATTCCACTGTTGATCATCTGGTGAGCATGATCCTCTCGCTCTGATCAGAGCCGGCTCGATATCCTCAGCGCTTCCTGATGCTGTGTTGAATAATGTTTGAGAATCCGATAGCAGAGGCTGGATTCATACGAATTGCAATTTAGTAAAAATCAATAGCTCTCGACCTTAGAGCTCTTAATTATTCAACACAGCGCTTCCTGAAGATTCTTTTTACGCAATCGCTGATTTGCATTTATGGGGCGCTCTGCCGACCCACGCGGCATTTTTGTATAAATATACCGGTGTTTTCTCCTACATGGGAAATGTTTCTCTAATTTATGGAAAACACTTTATAGCGAGCTGTCCCCTGAGAAAGCGGTGAGGATATTGAGGCACATGCTTGTCTTCCTGATCGTCGGACTGGTGGTTGTGGCCTCACTGGGCTGCATAACAAAAACGCCATCCGAGAACATAACACTCAGAATCGGCTACCAGCCGAGCACCCATCAGATAGCGGAGATGGTCGCGATGGAGAAGGGCTGGTGGCTCGAGGATCTCAGGCCTTTTGGAGTTACAGCAGTCGAGGAGTACGAGTTCCCATCCGGGCCTCCTGAGATGCAGGCGATGCTGGCCGGCAGCCTGGATGTCGCCTATGTTGGGACTGCGCCGCCGATATCTGCGATCGCGGGGGGTCTCGATGCTAAGATCGTTGCCGGAGTCAACACCAACGGCTCTGCTCTTGCGCTTGCTCCTGATAAGGAATACAAAGGCCCCGCGTCGCTGAGAGGCATGAGCATAGCGACGTTCCCGCCCGGCTCGATCCAGGATACTGTTCTCAAAAAGTGGCTGAAGGAGAACGGTGTCGATCCGTCAGAGGTGAAGATACTTCCAATGGGGCCGGGCGACGCTGTGACTGCGATGTTCGCAGGCCAGGTCGACGGCTCATTCCTGCCTGAGCCATCGCCATCGGTGATAGAGATGGCCAACAGGGGACGGGCCGTTGTCTACTCTGGGGAGATGTGGCCGAACCACGCCTGCTGCAGCCTGGTCGTTAGCGGTAAGCTCATCAGGGAGCACCCTGAGCTTGTTGAGCAGATCGTGAAGACGCACATCAAGGCCACAGAGTATGTGTATGCTCATCCCGATGAGGCAGCAAGGATCTATGCCAACCGGACGAAGCAGGATCTCAGCGTTGTGGAGTATTCGATGAAGAACTGGGATGGGAGATGGATAAGCGATCCCCATGTGCAGATCCCATCCACCATGGAGTACGCCAGGGTCAACTACGAGCTGAAGTATATAAGCAGAATGCCATCCGAGGAGGAGCTCTTCGATGTGAGCTTCTACGATAAGGCGAGGGGTGAGTGAGATAAGCAGAGAATCCGGTAAACTCAGAAGGGAGTGGGCTCAGCCCCTCCCACTCATCGGAATGCTGGCTGTATGGCAGATCTCTGCCATGCTCGTGAACGACTCGCTTGTGCTTCCGAGCTTTATCGATGTGGTGGGCGCCTTCGGCTCTAGCTGGGGGGACATATTCTTCCTGGACCTGCCAGTGAGCCTCCTGCACTTCTTCCTCGGGGTATTCGCCGGCATGATCATAGCAATGCCTATTGGGATGAGCATGGGCTGGTCCAGGTCTGTGGACAGGATCGTTGATCCCATAGTAGAGGCGGTCAGGCCGATACCACCCCTGGCCTGGATACCATTTGCGATCGTCTGGTTCGGGCTCACACATGAGTCGGCAGGATTCATAGTCTTCATAGGCGCCGTCTTCCCGATACTGATAAACACATATGTTGGGTTCAGAAACCTGCCCAGGGTTTATGTGGAATCGGCGATGGTCCTGGGAGCGACAAGGGACAGGGATCTGATACGGTATGTGGCGCTTCCATATGCTCTTCCATCCATAGCTGCAGGAATAAGAATCGCGATGGGAATAGCCTGGATGTGCCTTGTTGCAGCTGAGATGTTCGGCGTCAGCACGAGCGGTCTCGGATACAGGATATGGTCTTACTATTATCTTCACAAGATGGATCACGTCCTGCTATACATGATCGTTTTGGGCCTGCTCGGACTATTCATCGACAAGGCGTTCAGGGCCATAATCGAGGACAGGCTTCTCAGATGGCGGGTCGGGCTCACACAGTGAGCACGCCCGGCAATTTTTAAGGTTTGTGTCCGGAGGTTGTCGTATACCATTGTCATGACTGGCTTTTCGCAGACATCGGTCCTTTTTCAATAAACTGGGATATGTCAAACTCATAAGGTTATGAGGGTATGATCCGCAGCTTCTGCAGAGCAGAGCTATATTGCTGGCTGCATGATGTTATGTAGGTGGTTCTTTGAGGATCGGGGATCTGATAGCTGCAGCGAGGGGCGAGCTTGAGGCGGATCTCCTTCTGGAGGGCGGGGAGCTGGTAAATGTCTTCTCGGGGGAGATACACAGGGCTGACGTCTCAATTTACGGCGGATACGTGGCTGGTTTCGACTGCTCGAGCGCCAGAATGGCGATCTCGGTCGAGGACCATCTGATAGCGCCAGGATTCATAGATGCTCATGTGCACATCGAGAGCTCCATGGTGATGCCATCAGAGTATGCGCGGGCCGTCGTCCCGCGCGGGACGCTCGCTGTGATAGCGGATCCGCATGAGATCGCGAACGTCCTGGGCGTGGATGGGATATCTTATCTGCTCAGAAGCGCCGAGAACATACCGATGAGGTTTCTCGTGACAGCGCCATCGTGTGTCCCTGCAACTCCATTAGAGACATCAGGCGCTGCTCTTGGCGTGAGCGAGATCGCCAGCCTCCTCGAAGATCCCCGTGTCGTGGGTCTGGGGGAGATGATGAACTATCCCGGAGTGATACACGGGGATGGGTCTGTGCTCGCGAAGCTGGAGATCGCAGCCACGAAGAACAAAACGATCTGCGGCCATGCGCCAGGGCTGAGAGGGAGAGATCTCCACGCGTATGCTGCCGCGCTGATAGAGGATGACCACGAGTGCACCAGAGCAGAGGAGGCGATGGAGCAGCTCCGCTCAGGCGTACGCATAATGATCAGGGAGGGCAGCGCGGCGAGAAATCTCGATGATCTTGTGGGGATCATCAGGGATCACAACACGCCGAACATCATGCTCTGCACAGACGATCTGGCTCCGAGAGATATCATGCAGAGGCACATCGATCACATGATAAGAAGAATCATAGGTGCCGGCATAGATCCGGTCGCTGCGATACAGATGGCCACGATCAACCCCGCACGCCACTTCGGCCTTCGCAGGACAGGAGCTGTGGCTCCAGGATACAGGGCTGACATCGTTGTTATGAATCATGATTTTCAAGTACGCCGTGTTATCTTCGAGGGCAGAGAGGTGGCCAGGGACGGAAGGCTCACAGAGAGAATTGAATCGAGGAGTGTGCAGCTCAGCAGCAGCATGAATGTGCGGATGCCCATCACACGCGAGTCATTCAAAATCCCAGCATCGGGCAGAATTGCCAGGGTCATCGGCATTGTGCCGAACCAGATTCTGACAGAGATGATCGCTGCGCGCCCCGCTGTGAGGGAGGGAGAGGTCGTCTCAGATACCAGGAACGACATTCTCAAGATCGCTGTGATTGAGCGGCACAGGTCCACAGGCAATGTGGGGCTTGGCCTTGTGAGCGGGTTCGGATTGAAGAGAGGTGCGATCGCGAGCTCTGTCTCACACGACTCCCACAACATCACTGTCGTTGGAGTTGAAGATAAAAGCATGCTCAGAGCTGTTGAATCCCTGATATCCATGGGGGGTGGCTGGGTTGCTGTCAATGGGAAGATGATAGCTTCTCTGCCTTTACCGATCGCGGGCCTGCTCTCTGAGCGATGCATGGAGGATGTGGTTGAGGGCGCGGAGGATGTGATATCTGCGTCTCACTCTCTTGGATCTGAGCTCGAGGATCCATTCATGACTCTCTCATTCCTCGCCCTGCCGGTCATACCCGAGCTCAGGATCACAGACAGAGGCCTTGTTGATGTGAGGGAGTTCAGGCACGTTCCTCTATTTCTGGAGTGACTGGATGCGATGTCCGGGCCGGATATATGGTTCAGGTGGAGCAGGAAGAACAGGTACACGATAGCAGCTCTGCTCCCGCTCGTGAACGGCGCCAGGCTTGCGGATGGTCCAAGGCCTGGAATAATGCTCTACAGCATTGCGACTCCGCAGGCGGAAGAGGTCTACAGAGAGGTCGATGCAGCCCGCAGTTCAGGCATGAGATCCGTATTCATCGCTGGCGGGCCTCACCCATCTGCAAGGCCTGAAGAGGTCCTCAGGCACTTTGATTACGTGGTGATCGGAGAGGGGGAGGAGACGCTGCCAGAGCTCATCGATGCTCTCCGATCGGGCCGCGATCCAGGATCTGTAAAGGGCATAGCATATATGAAAGAGGGAGAGACTGTCGTGACAGAGCGCAGGGGTTTTGTTGATCTAGATCGATACCCCTCTTTCTCACGCCCACTTCTCGCGCCGATCGAGATAAGCAGGGGATGCCCATGGGGATGTGCATACTGTCAGACTCCCAGGCTCTGCGGGAGCGTCATGCGCCACCGCTCCATCCCATCCATTCTCAGCCATGCGCGGATGCATATGGATATGAGGTTCACGTCTCCGAACGCGCTCGCATACGGCTCAGACGGTCTCAGACCGAGACTGGAGAAGGTCGAGCTGCTTCTCAAAACACTATCAGAGCTCAGGAGGCCGATATACTTCGGCACGTTCCCATCAGAGGTGAGGCCGGATTTCGTCTCAGAGAGAGCGCTCGAGATCATAACCATGTACTGCAAGAACCGGACGCTCAGCATAGGAGGGCAGTCCGGAAGCGACCGGATTCTGAGATCGATCAACAGAGGTCATGGTGTGCATGATATCGAGATCGCATGTGAGCTCTGCATGGATCATGGGATCGTGCCGAATGTAGACCTGATACTCTGCCTTCCCGGGGAGAGCGAGGAGGACCAGATGCTCACGGTCGAGCTTGCGGAGCAGATAGTTGGGATGGGGGGCAGGGTCAGGGCCCACAGGTTCATGCCTCTGCCGGGAACACCGCTGGAATCTCAGGAGCCATCGCCGCTCCTGAGGGAGGCAGAGCTCAGGCTTGGCCGGCTGGCGCTGGCCGGAAAACTGAAGGGAAGGCTGCACTAGAGGTAGAACTGCCTGAACGGGAGCATGTAGCTGTCCTGGAGCTCGTATCTGATCAGTATCTCCTTTGGACGCACCTCTATCTCCCTGACGGCCTGCGAGAACATGTACCAGACGTATCCTCTCTGCGGTATCTTGTACTTGTCGGGAAGCGTTGAGGCAAAACCTGACGCGTTCAGTATGTATGTGCGCAGGAGCTCGCTGCCCGACGCGAACAGGAACGGCAGGCTCAGCTTATCAAGCGCCTCAGCGCTCTTTCCCTCAAGCCTGAGCCGCTCCAGAAGAAAGTCACGGATCTCCTCCTCGTTTATGACAAGCTCTCGCATCTCGCTCATGGTATCACCCTTAGAGAGTGAGAGGTGGATTATAAAATTAGCTGCTTTGCATCAGAACGCCTCATGTGAGCGGACATGAGATTATGTGCTCGAGGGCGACTTCCTACCCTGAAGAGCGGTCTTCTCGCTTCGCACCCCCCCAAAGATCATGTGGCATCGTCTAGGTGCAGGCAGACTCCTCAGGGAGCTCGGTGATTCGAGCACACGACCGAACGGGGCTTCAAACTCATGTCTCAGCCGGAAGAGCATGCTACACTGTGATCTTCCTGTACATCATCGCGTGAATGCTGCTGATTCCGAAGATCTTTGATATCCTCCGGAGGTCCTCTGGAGATGGTGAGGCGGACCTGGCTGGAGGCACCGGCCTGCACTCCCTCGCAAACACACATCCACCACGCATCCTCGCACACGCAAAACCGCCTGCGTTTCCATTCACGAAGATCTCCCCGGATCTCATCTCTGTCGCCGTGAAATCATCCGTGTCACCATGGACAACCACAGTCCCGCCAGAGAGGAGAACCCCTGTGTTTCTGCCCGAGCTGCCGTGGATCTCGAGAAAACCCGCGCGCATGAGAATTCCGGCGCTCATTCCGGCATTCCCGAAGACCTCGATCCTCCCCGGAGATCCGTTTCTCGCCCCTATCGTCTCTCTCGATATACCATCGGATATCCTGAGAACGCGATCAGAGAGCTCATTTGGACGGAGCGGAGAATACCCCTTCTCCACGAGCTCTGTTATGGAGACAAACCTCCTGTATCCAGAGAGATCGCTCTCCACCTCTATGACATTTCCCAGCGGCTCCTCGACCCTGCCGCTGACGTAGATCGCGCCTCTGATCATTGAGATCCCCATTCTCGGGCCCACGTCACCATCTACAATTACATTCCCTACATCCACAGCGCCACCGCCCCCGCCCAGCCTCATCAGATCCACGCCCATGCTTGAGCAGAGCCTGCTCCCGGCGTCCCCTACGAGCTTCACGGTCTCGCCGCGCCTGAGCGCATCCACCAGGGACCTGTAGCTCCATCCATCGATCCTGGCATCAGGATCGAAACGCGAGCCCCTGTGCTGCCAGTAGAAATCGAAGGTGAAATCACAGAGACATTTCTCGCCTGATGTCCGGATGGTGATCATCGAATCGATCTCCTGGGATGAATTCAGATGGCATCCCGGCGTTTTCAACATTCCATGATCCATTATGCCGTATCTCATGCACGCTCAGCATACACACTCTCGATCTCTCCGCATATAACATCCCAGTCGTACCGCCTGGCGATCTCCCTGCACCTTGCGCCCGCTGCTTTAGAGAGATCGAGCGCAGCCCGGATCGCATCCGCAAGCGAACCCGGCGAAGGCTCTGCGATCACACCTGTCTCAGGGGTGAGAAGGTCGCATGCAGCGTTCATCCTGTGGCGGACCGTGACCACAGGAACCCCGCATGCCATCGCCTCCAGCGCGGCCATACCGAACCCCTCCCTTGTTGATGGGAGCACAAACGCCCTTGAGGACTTTATCAGGGAGATCGCATCCTCGTATCTGAGAAAGCCGCTGAAACTCACCCTCTCATCCAAGCCCAGCGATCTGGCGAGGGCATGAAGCCGTGGCGCCTCCGGCCCCTCACCGATTATCAGGAGCTTCACGTCTGAATCCAGCAGGGCGATGGCCTCCAGAAGCATGTGCAGATTCTTGTGAGAGATCAGCCTTCCTGCGAATACAATATCGTGCTCCGAATCCGCGGGCCTGATCGATTGTATGTGCTTGAAGTCTATTCCGTTCGGAACCACAATGCTCTCAGCCCCCAGTCTCATCAGCTCTCTCCCTGTCATCTCAGAGACCGCTATGTTGTTGCTGGTCAGCATCGCAGCAGCTCTCTCAACGGCCATTCCAAGATATCCTGACCTGCCCAGGTAATCAATCCAGTACTCGCCCCAGATCTCGTGCCATGTTATGAAGAACGATGCGCCTCCGGAGCGAGCTCTCGCTGAGAAGCATGAGAGGTAGGGAAACTCCTGGCAGTCGATCACATCGTATCCACCTTCAAGATTTCTCAGAAGACCAAGAGAGAAGAGAATGGCCTGTTTCACCGACCTTTTATTTTTGGTGTATAAAGGATGTGGGGGGCAGACGCCGTGATGCCACACATCGCCGAGCTTTATGTGTTTATCACCCTCCCACCATCTGGCTCCGTAGCAGTGGACCTCATGCCCCCTCAGGGCGAGCCTCTGCGAGAGCTCGTAAACCCTCCGCTCGGCGCCTCCCTTGATCCAGGGATAAACTGCGTCATAAACATATGCGATTCTCATCGCGACCTGCCCCGCTCTTCAAAATGCACGCTCTGTCACTCCCTGCCATCCGTGAGCAGGAAGAGGCTTATGAGCATGCCTGAGAATATCGTCTGGATCCCGATCATTGAGAGAACCATCGCGATCATCGCGCTCTGAACCTCCGCAAGAGATCCGAAGCCTGCGCTGAGCCAGCTCATAAGCACCTTACCACCAATGGCAATGCCTGCGATTATGAATACCATTCCCAGAAGAATCTCCTTCTCCAGGGAATGATAGCTCAGCAGCCTCTCCGCCAGCCAGCTGCTCGCGATTCCGTGCATGGCGCCGAATATGCTGAAGTGAACGCCAGCCAGAAACGTCTGGTAGCCGATGAAGAGCATCATGATCCCCAGGATGAGAGAGTGCATCCGGAGCTCGGAGGAGCGGGATACAAGAAGAACTCCGGCAGTGAGCATCATGCCCAGAGCCATGACCAGAGCGCCGGGCGCTATCAGAAACGGGATCGGCTGGTAGAGCATCATGAATCTCAGGTGGCGCCAGCCGTCTGAGAACGAGCGGAGCTTCGATCCACCCCTTCGCCTCGGGTAGTAATCGATCGGCGCCTCGGCGATCCTGAGCCCCCGCCGGGATGCCTCGACAAGCATCTCCGAGGCGAACTCCATGCCAGCGGTTCTCAGCTGCATCTTCTCCAGAGCATCCCGCCTTATCGCTCGTAGCCCGCAGTGCGCGTCCGATACCCTGATCGAGTAGAGGTGGTTGAGGATCCAGGTGAGAAGCGGATTCCCGATGTATCTGTGAAGCGCCGGCATCGCCCCTGGGTGTATCCTGCCGCGAAGCCTGCTGCCCATCGCCAGGTCCGCGCCGTCGTCGAGCAGCTCCAAAAGCCTGGGGATATCCTCAGGGGCGTATGTCAGATCACCATCCATGAGGACTATGTAATCTCCGGATGCCGACTCGAAGCCCTTTAGGTACGCCCTTCCGTAGCCTAGGGCCTCAGATCTCACAACCCTTGCCCCCTGGCTCTCCGCTATCCTGGGGGTTTCATCATCAGAGCTGTCTACCACGATTATCTCCCACTCAGAGGCAGCTCTTTCAAGAACAGCGCGCGACCTCCTTATGCATTCGCCGATCGTGTCCGCCTCGTTCAGGGTGGGTATGATGAGACTGACTGAGCGCACATACGGCAATGGCATGAGGGAGTTATAAGATTTTGTGAGTACCGGAGCGCGGCTGGGTCACAGCATGCGAATCATGCCACCAGCATCTGAATCTCATTGCTGTTCTGCTCCCACGGCCGGCCTCGCACAGAGGGAACGTGCAGGCTGACGGCATCACAGAACTCTGAGGATCCAGATCACCCATATTCATTTTGGCAGAAAATCGCCTGCTCTGCCTCGCACGCCCTCAGCACGAGAAAAAAAATATTTTTATTTTTTAGTTTACCCTGATGACCTTGAGCAGGGAGCAGACCGGCACGCCTGCGATGCTGTCCACGCCCCTCTTGTCGATCAGCACCGCTATGACATTCGTCTTGGCGCCGTGGTCATCCAGGTATGCGACCGCCTCCTCCAGGGTCCTGCCTGATGTTATCACATCATCCACGATGACGCACTCCCTGCCATTGACGTCGGCAAAGTTCGTGCTCAGGTTCCCATGGGGTTTGACGTCCTGCGATGCCATCTGCTTTGTGGGCATGTAGACTGCAAGCCCAACGCCCATGTGGTTCGCGACCATGCTCGCCAGGGGCACACCGCTAAGCGCCACGCCCACGACCATATCGATGTCAAGCTCCTTTTCGTCCAGGAGATCGAATATCATCTCTGAGAGCGCCTGGGCTATGTGGCTCAGCCTGTAAGCGCTCCTCCCTATCATCGACCAGTCCACCGAGATGTCCTTCGGCCCGGGGACTGTGGCGCGCTCGGCATGCGTGAGAAGCCAGGTTACGGTCTCCCTGGAGACGTTCAGCTCCTCGGATATCTGGCCCTCTGAAAGGCCCTCAGACTTGAGCTCTGTGGCCTTCTTTATTAGATCCTCTATATTCTTCATGATCATCCCTTCTTTCTTCTTTTAGGAGGTGTTCCGCATACAGGGCAGAGATCACCCTCAAATGCTCTGCCGCAGCCGGGGCATCTCTGTGTGCGCTTTATGAACCGCCTTATTCCACGCTGGACGACCGGCTCAACCTTGAGACCCAGATGGACAGCGACGTTCTGGAGCGCATAGTCGTCTGTGGCAAGCGCTGCATCATACTCAATTGCCTTCGCAAGGACCTCCAGATCTGTCTGTGAGAGTCTACAGAGATCACCCGTCTCTCTTGCTGCCTCTGTCGCCCTTTTCAGGGTCTCCTTTGTGGGTGGTTCGATCCTCACATCCGAGATCTGCAGCTTGATCTTAGATCGGATGTCCTTGAGCTCCTGCTCCACCGAGGGAACCGTGATCACCTCTCCCTTCAGCGGCTTTCCAAGTATGAACACAGAGGCGTCTGCAACTATATACACACTGATGCCATTGAGCTAATAGTACTTGGACTTTTTCAGTACCGATGCAGAACTTTCAGAACAAATCCAGATCTCATGCATTAAAAGAATGCCGAAGACCTGTGAGGTGAAGAAAGGTTTCTCTCTACAAGGACTGCGGTAAGGGGCTCTCTGATCTGTGGAGCTGTAGACCGCTGGAACAACCTGTGTGAGATGTTCGCGCTCGCTGCAACGCCGGAGGATGTTGTTAGGACAGCCCTCAAAGACTCCCACAAAGTTAATAGGAGCATTCCGCCCATTTTTAATATATGTACAGGGACGAGCTTGCAGAGCGTGTTGCGAGGAGGATCAACCCCAGGGAGGGCGCTTGCGGCACCTGCCACGCCATAGCTGAGGAGGTGTGTGCCACAGGGGGTTCCATCCTCGCATACGAGCGTCCTTCAGGAATACTCGCCAGGATAACAGATGACAGGGGTGAGGTGATCGGGGAGGGTTTCGGCATCGTCTGGTCACCCGCAGTCCTCGCAGCAGAGCTGGATGCGGGCATAGTCCCCGCTGAGCTTGAGGATCGTCTTAGAAGAGATGGAACGAGCTCCCAGGATATTGTGGAGAGGGTTGCAGCGCTATTCGGCTACGGCAGGGTTGTGACTCCGGCAGTCCTGGCGCTGAACATGGTGAAGGAGATGGGCGGAAGGACACTGATCAGGCGCGAGGGGCTGGGCGTCGTGGCAACCTTCTTCGACTCAAAGGGAGATGTGATCGCATCATCCCCTCCCTCTTACTGCCCGACATGCGCGGTCACTATAGCCGCCGCGATCACTCCGGAGATCGCAGATCGCATTAAAAAAGCGCTTGATGGAAAGCCGAACACAGGCAAGAAGAAGCTTGATCTCGGTCTAGAGAACAGGTACGAGATAGAGCACGGCCACGTCCGTGTCACCCTGGCAAAGGGCGATGAGGTTCTGGCCAACAGAGTTCTGGGGTGCTGCATGGCATACGCCACTGTGAAGGCCGAGATCGTCGCAGGGCTTGTGCCGCAGGCGAGCGCAGAGCAGTTCAAGCTCTACTGCAACCTCTGCCCGTTCAAGCACTGCTGGATGGACAAGTCGATGGGCGCCACAGGGAACATCATTCTACAGAGACTCACAGAGATCGGCGCTGAGATCGAGGTGTCCGCGGAGGGCTACATAGTCGCAAGGCTCGCAGGAGAGGAGATCGAGGGGCGCGGCACCCTCTGCTCTCTGAGCGCCCTGACCAACATGCTTCTAAAGGGGGACGCGGAGAGGATCCTGAAGCCGTCAGCGGCCAGGAGATGGTGAGTTGCGACTGAGATCCTGCCTGAAGAGGTACAAGAAGGACACACACCGTGCTCTGCCTCCAGAGGAGACGCTCGAGATCGTGGAGAGGAAGATGCCTGCAGCCGGAATAACAAGGGTTGCGGATATCACCAATCTCGACCGGATAGGCATACCTGTATTCACCTCGATAAGACCAACAGCAGAGAAGGGCGCAATATCCGTTTACAATGGAAAGGGCGCAACCCCGACCGAGGCGAAGGTCTCTGCCATAATGGAGGGCATCGAGAGGTACTCTGCCGAGCTCCGCAATTCTGATCTCAGGATTGCCAGGTTCTCAGAGCTCAGGGATAACGCGCTGGATCCAGCAGAGCTCATACTGCCGAGAGGCGTTGATCCAGATGCAGAGATCCCCTGGGTGATGGGATACGATCTCATAGGTGACGAGGAGATTCTGGTTCCGGCGAATGCTGTATTCCATCCACTGCCATCAAGCTACACGCGTCTCTTCAGGACAAACACCACAGGCCTCGCATCGGGGAACCAGCTGGAGGAGGCGATCTTCCACGGGCTCGCAGAGGTCGTCGAGAGGGATGCATGGTCGATAGCGGAGCATGCCAGGAGAATGGGGCCGCTGCTTCGATACAACGGCGACGGCCTGGCAGGGGAGCTTCTCGAGATGTTCCAGCGCGCAGAGGTACAGGTTTACGTGAGGGATATAACAAGCGATGTTGACGTTCCAACATTTGCCGCGGTCTCAGATGACCTGAAGCTGAAAGATCCCGCGCTCCTGACCGCAGGGATGGGCACTCATACCGACCCTGAGGTGGCGCTGCTGAGAGCGCTCACAGAGGTCGCGCAGAGCCGGCTCACACAGATACATGGCGCCCGGGAGGATACTGTGAGCGCAGACTTCAGGCGAATGATGGGATACGACAGGCTGAAGCGCCTGAACAGACACTGGTTCGAGCACGAGCACGAGGAGGACTTCAGCTCCATAAAGTCTTATGATACCGATGATTTTCTGGATGATATAAGACACATGCTCGATCGGCTTCAGGCAGCCGGATTTGAGAGGGCGATAGTTGTGGATCTCACAGCTCCTGAGATAATGGTGCCAGTGGTCAGGGTGATAGTGCCGGGGCTGGAGATATCGGCTGTGGATCCGGAGAGGGTTGGCAAGCGGTGCAGGAATGCCAAGGATCGTCGTGTTTCTGGGCCCAAGCATGCCTCATGACGAGGCGCGCTCCGTACTCGATGCGGATTACAGGCCGCCGGCCAGGCGTGGCGACGTTCTCGCAGCTGCAAGAGATGGTGCGGACATAATATGCCTGATAGATGGAGTCTTCTTCCAGGACTCCTCTGTGGCGCACAAGGAGATCCTCGAGGCGCTGCAGATGGGCGTTAGGGTCATCGGCGCCTCCAGCATGGGAGCTCTGAGGGCAGCTGAGATGGATGTCTACGGCATGGAGGGCGTCGGCGAGATCTACAGGGCATACAGGAGCGGAGAGATAGTCGCTGATGATGAGGTCGCCCTGGTATTCGATCCGGTGACGCTTGAGCCGCTCTCCGAGCCTTTGGTCAACATCCGCCACAACCTCAGGCTTGCTGTTAATGAGGGCTTCATAGATGAACAGACCGCCGCAGATCTGCTTGAGATTGCGAGGGCAAGGTACTTTCCGTCCAGGAGCTATGAGAATATGATGAAAGATGCCACCGGCAGGATTCCGGGGGAGAAGCTTATTCAATTCAGGAGATTCCTTGAGAGCAGACGGGCGGATCTCAAGAGGGAGGATGCCATAAGAGCGCTGACAAGGGCTGCAGAGGCGGCCAGAGAGCTCACCGCCAGCTCTTGTTCCAGCAGTTAGGACGATAGCAGGGCTAATCCCCGCCTTTGAAAAGGCGGGATACAGCCCGTGCCTGCCGATAAATATATACGCATGGTGACCATATGTATAGCACAGGATGACTAAGCAAGAGCATTGGATAAGCGCGAGAGGATGCGTCTATAACATATATTACCATTTTGTATGGTCAACAAAATACCGAAGGAAGGTTCTTGTCGGATCAATAGCCGAGGAGCTTCATTTGTTACACGAATCGATCGCAAAGCAGAAGGGGATTACATTAATCAATCAGGAGATTATGCCTGATCATGTTCATCTATTCGTGACGGCTCATCCGATATTTGCTCCAGCTAATATTGCTAAGATCTTCAAAGGCATCACAGCGAAGAAACTCTTTGAAAAGTATCCTGAACTGAGAACCCGGCTTTGGAATGGTCATCTATGGAACCCGTCATACTATGTCGGCACTTGTGGCGATGCCACCAAAGAGGTCATTGAACGCTATGTAGAAATGCAAAAGGTGAAGTGATTTGCTAAAAGTGTTTCGATATAGGATCTATCCTACAAAATCTCAGAGAACTAAGCTGGCTAAGACCTTGGAGCTTTGTCGATGGACCTATAACGAAATACTTGC
>NZ_JANIHG010000020.1 GCF_024518575.1 Methanothrix sp.
AGCTCACATCCGACTCGTAGACTGTGTAGTAGCCGTTAACCCTCGGATATCCATACCTCGTCCTGGAATATGCAAGTGCTGAAGGGGCGTCCGAGAGGTACTTAAAGGCATGCACATTGAATCCGTCGTAGGGGTTGTCAGCATTCTTGCTGGAATCGATGATGACCCCGCCGTCGTAGAAGAGATTTCTTGAGGTAACATCATCCCAGGTGTTGGCAGCGTCAGTGATCGCACTCTTTACAGAATCTGAATTCAGGCCTTCAGAAGCGAGGTTGTTATCCGCCTTCAGATAGAGAACAATCGGATTGTTCCGGTTCCATCGCCATCCTGTGGTTGTGTACGATAGGGGGCTGTTCTGGTAATAAGTCACAGCATTCGTCTTCACATTGCTCTTCTTGGCGCCCTGTGTGCTCACAGGCGCTGCATTCACGCTGAACCTCCCTATGTCATCGCCCGCGAGCCTGAGCCCCTCAACCGCGAGGCCGAAATCGCCGTCCTTGACCATGCTCATATCATGTGAGTCCATCCAGGTTGTGCCATCGACCGATACCTGGCCTGTGACCGAAGAGGATGATGAATGGAGAGCGGCATCGATCGTCCCCTCCCCCAGGATGTCACCGGTCACGGCCATACCAGAATCTCCTGATGTTGAGATCGACCCCACGACCCCGATCTCCCCCTGAATGGATGTGGCCTGCGCGCCTGAGAGGGAGTCGCCGGATGAGATCGATTGTCTTGTTGAGATGTAGCCGTTCTCGACCTGGGCTATGTTGCAGACGCTGTCAGAGCCGCCTGTGCCTGCTGTGGCAGCTGCAATATTTCCAACGCCAGCTATGCTCTGGCCCATCTCCCCGGATGCGCCCGATGCGCTAAGCGAGCTCGATAGACCCATAGCGCCGTAGGACTGGGCTGCAGCCTCGATGCCGTAAGAGCTGCCTGAAACGCTCTTCGATACGAGGTTCAGGCCGGCGCCCGAGAGGCTTGTCGACTGCGATACTGAGCCGGAGCTGAGATCGGTGGATTCAGCAAGAGCTGTTGAGTCATCGAGCTGGTATCTCTCTGATACTGAGACCGAGCCGCTGTAGCCGCTGGATGCGTAGCTCACCGAGATGGCATCTGCCGCTGGCAGCACTGCAGCGATCAGAAGAAGAAACACCCCCGCCAATTTATTTTTTGAGCGCATTTAAATCTACCTTTCAGATCATATCCCCAGTAGCCCGGGATCTTCAAAGCCACAAGAGCTTTTCAGCCTGACGTTTTCGGGATTGCCATAACATTTTTACGTATCTGAGATACTTATTTGATATAAGTATTTCTCGAGATGGCGCGTTAGATGAAGAATAGATTCGAGGGCTTTTACTACTGAATTGAGCCTCTGGATCCAAGAACAAACGCTCCGAACCGGATCGACTGTATCTTTATGCTCAACATCACCAACATCAGACGGGCAGAAAGGTTAATACGTCAGCAGCCTTCTTCAGGGTGAGAGGTGTAGGATTGTTTTTAGTAGGAGAGGCTCTTATCGGGAAGGAGCCCGAGGTAGCTCACATCGATCTGCTTATCGGGGATAAGAACGGTCCGGTGGGCGTCGCGTTTGCAAGTGGGCTCACACAGCTATCAGCTGGCCACACACCGCTTCTCTCCGTCATAAGGCCGAACCTGCCGGCCAAGCCATCGACGCTGATAGTTCCGAAGGTCACTGTGAGGAACATGGAGCAGGCAGCGATCATATTCGGTCCGGCTCAGAGCGCTGTGGCTAAGGCGGTGGCAGACTCGGTGGAGGAGGGCGTGATCCCAAAGGAGCGCGCTGAGGAGCTGGTGATAATAGTATCAGTCTTCATACACCCGGATGCGAAGGACTACGATGCCATATACAGGTACAACTACGGCGCGACGAAGCTCGCAATACAGAGGGCCATGGAGGGATTCCCGGATGTCGAGAAGGTTCTCTACGAGAAGGATAGATCCTTACATCCTGTGATGGGCTACAGGGTCATGAGGCTCTGGGATCCGCCGTATCTCCAGATAGCATTCGATATCGTCGAACTCGCCGAGGTGAGAAAGGTCCTCTCTGAGATCCCCGAGAGCGATCATGTGCTGATAGAGATCGGCACGCCGCTGGTGAAGATGCACGGTGTTCAGGTCGTGAAAGAGGTGAGAAGGGCAAGGCCTGGGTCGTTTGTCATACTCGATCTGAAGACCCTGGACACGGGGAATCTCGAGGTCAGGCTTGCGGCGGATGCATCCGCGGATGCTGTTGTCATATCAGGGCTGGCGCCCAGGAAGACGATCGAGCTTGCGATAAAGGAGGCGAGGAAGACCGGCATATATTCAATAGTGGACATGCTCAACGTGAGCGATCCGGTTGAGGTCCTCAGGAGCCTTTCGACGCTTCCTGATGTTGTTGAGCTCCACAGGGCGATCGATATGGAGAACAGCGAGCATGCGTGGCAGAGCATCCCCGAGCTCAAATCTCTCGGGAAGAGGCTCCTTGTTGCGGTTGCTGGCGGGATCAGGGTCGATAACGTCGGGGATGCGCTCCGTGCTGGGGCCGACATAATCGTAGTCGGCAGGGCGATAACGCGGTCAAAGGATGTGAGAGATACGACGGAGCAGTTCCTGAGCCAGCTGAAGAAGAGCGAGATCGATCAGTACAGGATCATGACAGACTTCTGATGCTGCCGCTGATCATTTTTCTTCTCATATCTCCAGCAATCTGCGCCAGCGATGGAATATCACCGGGCGGGGATCCCCCGCCGAGGGGAGCCGTTCTTCTCATCGTCGATGGACTCGGGTCCAGCTACATCTACCCTGAGCACATGCCGTACTCGGTAGAGGGAAGACCACTTGAGCAGGCGGTGCTATTCAACATCAGTGATGGCGCCAGGGTCCTCGATATGCGTGCTCCGGTGCCCTCCACTGTTCCGGCGCACAGCACGATAGTCACAGGATGCTCGAGTGCGGATGAGATCCTGGTGGGAATGGATAGCGCCACGATATTCGATGCAGCCCGAAATAGCGGATACATCTGCCTTGCGATACTCCAGCGCGGCGACTTCATGAACATGCTTCTGGAGCAGGATGGGGTTCTCTACTTCGAGAACAACTCGCTCTCCGGGGATCCGACGATGGGATCCAGAAGCGATCTTCCAGATGATGCGCGTGAGATCTTGGAGGAATGGATGCATGCGTACCGCTTTTACAGCTCCAGCTACCCGAGATACAACCGCTGGGGGCTCGATGCCGCCGCAGACATAGTGAGAAGGCTGGACCGGCCGTTTCTGCTCACAGTCAACATCGGAGGCATCGACTCAGCCGGTCATTACAGGGGGTTCGACGAGTACATCAGGGCCGTGAGGGCCCTGGATGTGGGACTGGGAGAGCTGGTTCGCGCCTGCAGGGAGCGCGGAGTTCTTCTAATTCTCACAGCGGATCACGGCATGTCCTTCAGAGGATCTAGAGGAGGGCATGCCGGAGAGAACTACTCGGACCGCCTGGAGAGCCTGAGGATACCCATGATAGCAATCGGCCCGGGCGTGGATGAGGTGATCCTGGGAGGTAAGTGGTCGCAGGCAGATATCGCGCCAACATTACTTGCGCTGCTCGGGATAGATGATGGTCTTACGATGAGCGATGGTAGGAGTCTTCCGATAAGAAAGAGATACAATCTACGGGTGGAGCTGCCGCGCCCGGGCGTTGTGGAGGTTCACAGAAACGGCTCGGTTGTTGCAAGAGACACCGGCTCCTCTAGCTACACATTCAGGGGTCTGGAGAGGGGGGCTTACGATCTGTATATCGCCGGCCATCCGAGATCCATTGTGCTTTCAGATGACACGACTCTGGATCTGCGCCATCCCAGCTCAGGGGTTATTCCGAGATGGCTAGTTGGCGCTCTCCTGATAATAACCATAAATGCGTGCGGGATCTTTGTTATCGTAAGGCTTCTCAGAATAAGAGGGCGTGATGGCCAATAGTTCCGCGCAGTAGTAGAGTCACTGCCGTCACATGGGGAGTGTTATGACTGAATACACCAGAATCGCAGAGCTTCTAAGCTCCAGGGGGCGAGGCAGGATCGGCGCCCTGGCATCTCTTCTTAGATCGCTGTCTCAAGAGGAGATCTGCCCAGCTGTGCGGCTCCTGACAGGTAGTATAAGGCCAAGCTGGAGCCCTGGGGAGCTCACCGGAAGGGATGTGGTGATGGATGTGCTCCTCTCGATCTCAGATGAGGTCGAGGGCGTCGACCTGGGGGAGATGGCAGAGCATGCGATCCGTCACAAACGCCAGAGAGGCATAGACGAGTCGCTTCTAACAATCGACCACGTCCACAGCGTGCTCAACAGGGTCATGAAGTCAAAAGGGCGTGGTTCTGAGGGCAGGCGCAGGGCGCTGCTCACAGGCCTCCTGCTCTCAGCAGCGCCGCTTGAGGGAAGATACATAATGCTCACAGCAGCGGGGATCAGATCCGGCATCGGGCCGAAGATGATCGCAAAGGCGATATCAAGAGCATTTGGGGTGGATATCGAGAGGGTTTGGTCAGCATACTCGAGGCTGCCGGAGATGGGGCGTGTGGCCGAGGCCGCATCCTCCGGTGCTCTGGACGGGATAAGGCTCACGCCCGGTTTTCCATTCATCATGATGGAGATCCCGTCTGTGGATGTGAGATCGGTGCACGATGCCATTGCCGGATCGGACCACATCTGTTTTGCGAGGAGAGGCATCAGGGTCCAGCTCCATGTATCTGAGGAGAGATCCTGGCTATTCACCTCCAGGAGAAAGGATATCAGCCATCTCATAAGTGGGCTCGAAGCAGAGCTGAGCGGGTCTGCGATGCTTGAGGGCGAGATGTATGCAGGAGATGATCTCTCCAAGATCATCCGGTTGATCAACCGGAGGAGGAGCTCAAGGAGATCATCGGTCAGGCCATCGATCGTCATCTGGGATGCTTTATGCATCGATGGCAACGAGATCGTCAATCTGGCGTACTCGGAGAGGCTCAGCATCGCATCAGAGGTCGTGGGGAAGATCAACGACGAAGCTCTCGATATCTCAGTCGCTGAAACCTCGGAACCTGAGGAGGCGTTTCGGAGGGGTTTTCCAGTCGTGGTGCGCTCGCCATCTGCTCCATATCTCCTGGGTGGGAGGAGCAGGACGGACCTTCAGATCGTGGGTCGTTTCCTCTCTATGCGCAACTGACTCTCTGGAACCTCTTTAGGCATAGTTTCTGTTTCCAATCAACATTTTATTACCTCTCTATGCGCAACCGACTGTCGGGAACCTCTTTAGGGGCTACAGCAGCACACCGCAAATGCCCGGATTTTTATCTCAGAAAACCAGATGCATCTTGCTCAGAACGGCCACACTCCTGAGAGCACGCATCCTGCGAGAAATCCCATCACAGCACCGCCGTTGAGGAACGGCAGTCCAGCCTGTGGTTTTTCGCCTGATGTCATTGCAAGAACCGTGAACCCCAAGTACGTCCCGAGCATCGCGCCAATCGCCGGCAGGGCGACGCCGAAGATCTCATCTCCCACAGGAAGCGACCAGTTAGCGGAGACGACCAGCACCGATGGCATTATCGCATCCCCCAGCCCCAAAAAGTACGCGCCCCTCCCCTCGGCCCCCTGCAGCCGGAAGCTGTAGCTCCTGCTCTTCGGAACGACGAAGAGCAGAGGTGCCCTGATCTTTATCACGCTCTCGGCCAGCGTGACCATGTGCTTTGTTTTGTAGACAGATATCGCATCGTATACGGCAAGAATTGAAAGAAGAACTACCACGGGCAGAGTCTCCATGCTGATCCCGAATAAGACGCTAACTCCTGCACTTACCAGAATTCCCAGCGAGTCCACCACGTACCACTCTGGATAGTATATCATCGCAAGCATAAGGGCGAGAGAGATCGAGAAGGCCAGCATTCCAGGCAGGTAGACGCCGAGAACATAAAAGACGCTCAGGAAGAGGCAGAGCTGAATCGCCCCGGAGATGAGCCAGCTCCAGCCGAGCCTCGTCGCAAGAAGCAGGAATCCCGTGAATATCAGCACCAGTGCGATGTAGAGTATGGCATTCGACGTCGCGGATGGATCCTCGAAGACCCGAACCTCGCTCGCCGAGAGCGCGGGCATCATGCCAAGTGAGAGGACCTGAACCGCAATTATCAGAAGGAGCATCCCCAGCATGGGACGCTCTGCTCGTCTTCCCATGGTGAAAAGATGCAGCTCATATTTTAAAAAGTCTCTCCCACCACGTCGGCTCCCTGACGGGTGCAGCATTCACCAGTCTTCCATCTGATATCGCCTTCGGATCCAGCTCCGGCGGGGCGCTCCTTGCGATTAAACAAAAATCAGATCGCATGACCTCAAAGTTGCTAATAGGTGTGAGGGCTCAGGTGTTGCATATCCAGATAGTGTGCCGGACTCTGTCTCATCCAGCTGATTTCGCGGGTCAGCAGGCCAGGTTCAGAGCTTCTCCCACTTCTTCAGCTTTGCGACCTCAGATAACGTCCTTCCCCTTCGTATCTCCTCGAAGAGTCTGCTCTCGTTCTTCTCGACCTCCTTAGCCCTTCTCGCGATCTCATACGCCCTCTCCTTCGGTATCACCACTACACCGCAGTCGTCTCCAACTATGTAATCCCCTGGACGCACAACCTGCCCTCCGCAGACTATCTCCACATTTATCTCGCCCATCCCCTTCGGCTCTCCCGCTGTAGGGGTTATGGAGCTGGCGAATACAGGGTACTTGAGCCTGCGGATCTCATCAACATCTCTGACAGCTCCATCGATCACGACACCCTCAACGCCCTTCTGCATGCAGCTCAGCGTCGCCAGCCCTCCCCACGGCGCGATGTAGCGGCTGCCGTTGTAGATCACTATGACCTTCCCAGGCCCCGCCTCATCTATGGCCTCCACTGTTTTTGCCCAGTCGCCCTCGAAGGTCTGAACTGTGATTGCAGTGCCGACGATCTTCGTCCCCGGAACTATCGGGAGTATGTCGCGCATTGCCCCCTTCCGGTGCATCGCGTCTGTTATATTCGGCGTTGAGACCTCTCTGAATATGGAGATCATCTCCTCCTCCAGGCTCCTCCGCGAAGCGCCAGCGCCCTCGACATGGTCTATCGCCTCTCTTATCCGCCGGGCAGAGCCTGTGACATCCGCCGATCTTGTTATGTTGCCTCCGACTATGACTATCGATGCCCCGTAGAAGATCGCATCTCTTCCAGAGGACGCATCTATGCCCCCGGCTGCAGCCACCGGAATGCTGACGACCTGGACGACCTCCCTGAGGAGATCTATGGTGCTTTTACCTATCATCTGCTGATCTATGCCCACATGCACGCAGATGTAGTCCACCCCGAGATCCTGGAGCTCCTTCGCGCGCTTCACCGGATCAGGTGTGGAGAGAAGATCTATCATTATCTCCACTCCGTACTTCCTCGCCGCGCGTAGCGCGTCCTGTATCGTTGAATCGTCGGATATCGCGAGCAGCGCCACGATATCTGCGCCGGCCTTCGCCGCCATCTCGACCTCCATGGCGCCTGTGTCTATTGTCTTCATGTCGGCGACGATCCTCACTCCGGGAAGAGAACGCCGTAGCTCGCGAACAGCATCCATCCCCTCGCTCTTGATCAGCGGCGTGCCTGCCTCGATCCAGTCCGCTCCGCCAGCTATCGCCTCCTTGGCTATCTCAACCGCCCGATCGATCTCCAGGAGATCCAGCGCAACCTGCAGAATCGGCCTGATATCCATCACCACCCTGCTACATTCTGGGAAGATGGATATAAAGGAAGGTCCCATGGAGGAGACATGGATCAGCTGGAGTTCGTGAAGCTTCATGGGAATGGGAACGATTTCATACTCATAGATGAGCTGAACGGGGAGAGGATACCAGCCGATGAGAAAAAAGAAGCATCCAGGATTCTCTGCCACCGAAACTTCGGCGTGGGCGGAGATGGTGTTCTCTTTCTAGTGCCCTCAGAAAAAGCGGACATCGGCATGCGTCTCTTCCAGCCGGATGGGTCTGAGGCTGAGATGTGTGGAAATGGGATACGCTGCCTCGCAAAGCACGCGTGGGAGAGCGGTTATGTGGGTGAGAGCTTCTCTGTCGAGACTCTGGCTGGCGTTATACCCATCCAGGTTAGGAGGGATCGCGGCAGATTCTGGGCAAGGGTCGAGATGGGCATCCCCAGATTCGAGCGCTCTGAGATTCCCGCTGAGGGCGAGGGGCTGTTCCTGAAGGTGCCGATCCATGGCTTCGAGGTATCTGCGGTGAACACAGGCGTCCCGCATGCTGTGATATTCGTCGATGATCTCGATCTTCCTGTGGAGCAGATGGCCCCGAAGATCAGACACAGCAGATGCTTCCCTGATGGGGCGAATGTGAACTTTGTGAGGGTGGGGGATCATCTGGAGGTCAGAACCTTCGAGCGGGGGGTCGAGGCCGAGACGCTATCATGCGGCACTGGCTCTGTGGCAGCAGCTGCAGTCGCCCGCAGGCTTGGCCTCGTGGGCGATTCGGTTGAGGTAAGGACAAGGGGCGGGCCGCTGCTCATTTCGTTTGTGGGGGAGAATTCATTCATGGAGGGCCCGGCTGTGACCGTGTGCAGGGGCGTCATCTCCAGTGAGATACTGTAGATCCACGGGAGCTATCGACCCCGGGGATGTGATGGGAATCATCTCAGTCGCGTGGCAAGCTCATCTGATGTTGCCCACGACCGCGCTGGCTCTTCTCCAGTCGCCGTCCAGAAGCGCGGCCCTGTAGCCCATCAGCCTCAGGCAGTAGTACATGATGCTCGCATCCGGCAAATCCCCGTACACGATCTGCATTCTTCCTCTGTCAAGGCCGCGGGCTGAGAATATCGATTCCAGTGATGCCGCGTCCTTGACGCTCCCGTCTGAGATCACCGTCGAGACCGGTATCTGTATCGCTCCTCGAATCCTGGATCTGCCGAAGTCTGCAAAGCTCTCCCGGCTGTCTATGATCTGAGCCTCTGCGATCAGATCTTCGAGATCCTCTGGCTTTATGAGGAGATCCTCGTTGATGTTCTCGCTGTAATCAGATGCTGGCATCGATGGGGAGTTCTGAACCAGTGCTCTGCCTGTCTTCACCCATCCGTCGACTCCGCCGTTCAGGAGGCTGACTTTTCTGTGGCCGATATACTCGAGAGCCCAGAAGAGGTATGATGCGTCTGCCACCTCTCCGTAAACCACGATTCTGTCTGTGTTGTTCACGCCATTCGCCCTCAACGCGTCGACGAGCGCAGATGCATTTATGGACTCTCCAGATCTCAGAGATCTCCACCAGATGTTCCTGGCCCCTGGTATATGCCCCCTTGCATACTCCTCAGGGGAGCGGGAATCGATGGGCACTGCACCTGCAAGATCCCCCGCGTCTGCTGCGATCTCCTGGACATCATAGCTCTTCTCTGCGCTCTTGACCTTAAGCGTCTCGTTCTGCTCTGGAGTCTGCCTGAGCGCGGGTGGGAGCTGCGATTGCGAGTACGCCTCCTTCTGCCTGTACCAGCCCTCCAGATTCGTCCAGTCAGGGCATGTGGGGCAGAAGGAGCCATCCTCCGTGCCAGCCAGAGCGCCGAAGAGCGCTGGGAGGAGGAGCATGATGAGAACTGATATGATCAGGCGCATTGGCAATTACTCTGCATTATCTCATAAAAGATTTACCCAGCAGCTTAGAGAGGAACAGCGAAGGCACGCTCCGCTCCAGCTCGATAATCTGGTTAACAATTCTATCGTCATCTATCGACTATCACTGTGCTGACGCAGTGAATGCGGGTGGAGTCCACCGACTGTCGAGGCTATTTTGGTCGATGCTGTGGGCGCAGGGATCGCGGAGGCACAGCCGGGGGAACAGCCCGGTTCCTGAGCACGCCTATTCCCGCTATCTCAACCTCAACGATGTCGCCGCTCTTGAGCATTCCAACCCCTGGAGGCGTGCCGGTTGCTATGATGTCTCCTGGCTCCAGGGTCATTATCGAGCTGACGAACTCGATCAGCTCTGCGACCCCGAATATGAGATCTGAGGTGCTGGACCTCTGTCTCGTCTCCCCATTGACCCTGGTGGCTATACTGAGGTCTTCTGCATCCTCAACGCTCATCTGAGCCACCCATGGCCCCACAGGGGCGAATGTATCGAAGCTCTTCGACCTCGTCCACTGGCCGTCCTTCTGCTGGAGATCGCGGGCTGTGACATCATTGAAGCATGTGTATCCCAGAATGTAATCATCAGCCTCATCTGCCGATATCCCCCTGCATCTCTTCGAGATCACAACCGCAAGCTCGCCCTCGTAGTCGACGCGACTGCTCCTCTCCGGCAGGATTATGTCGTCGTTGTGGCCAACAACAGCTGATGGCGGCTTCAGAAAGATTATCGGCTCATCTGGAAGAGCCATCCTGAGCTCCCGCGCGTGCTCCACGTAGTTCAGACCGACACAGACAACCTTTGTGGGAACCGATGGCGGGAGAAGCCTCACATCCTTCAGCTCGTATGAATCACCATCTGATACAATGCGGTCACCATCAACATGACCGTTCAGCACACGATCCCCGTATATGAAACGCGCGATCATGACAGAACCTCTAGTAGCAGCTCTCCCTCATCCCAGACGGCCCGCGCCTGTACCTCCCGAACTCGCTTTCGAGCAGCCTGTCTCCGGTGATCACCGGCCCCTCCACGCATACCCTTATGCCCTCAGGATCAAGGCAGCATGATCCGCATATCCCCACCGCGCATTTGAAGTACCGGTTGATGCTCGCCTGGATCCTCGATGCGTCCTCTCTCCATCTCCTTATTATATCGATCATCATCATCTCAGGGCCGCAGAGGTATATCTGGTTGTAATCCTCAGGATCGATCTCGCTCAGGCCTGCTGAGGCCCTCCCCTTTATACCGGCGCTACCGTCGTCTGTGGTGAGTATCACATCTCCAAGCCGCCTGAACCGATCCAGGAATATGATGTCCTCCCTGCATCTGAACCCTATCAGGGAGGTCACATCGATCCCCCTAGCCTTTGCATCCTCCCCGAGAAATGCGAGCGGGGCCACACCGACCCCACCTCCTATGAGCAGGATGTTCTCGCCGATGAGCCTGAAGCCGTTTCCCAGCGGGCCCCTGCTGCCCACGCTCTCCCCCGGCCTGAGAGCGCAGAGCGCTCTCGTCGCATCGCCAACCGCGTGGACTGTGATTGAGTCCGGGGCGGAGAAGCTCATCGGTATCTCGTCCACCCCCCTCACCCAAACCATGATGTACTGCCCAGGCGTGGGGTCGAGCGATCTGTCGAAGCGTATCGTGCTGACAGATGCCGTCTCGCGTATCACATCTTTTATAACAAGATTCGCCGGCCTGAACCTCATCCCAGCCTCCGTGCGATTCCGCGTATATCCTCCAGGCTCCATCCCTTTCTCTCGAGGAACCTGGAGATCCCATTCGTGATATCCCCTATGACCTCAAGCCCTCCCATGAGCGCTGTTCCGATCTGGACGCCAGCGGCTCCGGCCATGATCATCTCAACAGCATCCTGCCAGCATGAGACGCCGCCCACCCCTATTACAGGAATCTCAAGAGCGCCGGAGAGCTCGTAGACACATCTGAGGGCAACAGGCTTGATCGCAGGACCTGAGAGGCCGCCGATCACGTTGCCCAGTATGGGGTATCCGGATTCGACATCTATCGCCATCGCCTTCAGGGTGTTTATGGCGACGACTGCGTCCGCACCCCCGCGCTGCGCAGCAAGCCCGAGAACTCTTATGTCAGTCACATTGGGTGTTAGCTTGACCCAGACAGGTACGCTGACAGCCCTCTTCACAGCTCTTGTGATCTCCTCGACGTTCCCGGGATCGCAGCCTATCTCCATCCCGTAGCCCTTCGCATGCGGGCACGAGAGGTTCAGCTCGAAGCCATCCGCATCTAATGCAGATGCGACCTCTGCAAACTCCTCCGGGGATGAGCCGAAGATGCTAGCAACCACCGGCACGCCGCCCCCCCTCGCGGTATCGATCTCCTCCTGGAATGCCCTGTAAGACGGATTCGGGAGGCCCATCGCGTTTATGAGGCCGACGCCAAGCCTGACAACCGTCGGCCCATGGTGGCCGTCCCTGGGCTCCGCCCCGATTGATTTTGTCACCACAGCCCCTGCGCCTGCGAGCGCGACCCTGCGCATTGATGCGCCTGTAGTTCCAAGAATGCCGGCCGCGAGCATCAGAGGATTTTTAAGCCTCAGGCCGCCAACATCTCCCGAGAGGGATGACATGCGGGGGAGATCCTCCTCCGCAGATAAAAGGTTTCTCAGCCTCCCTGGAAGAGACCCAGATGCTCGCTCTCCACGATCCTGCTCAGGGATTCGGGCGTGATTTCCGTTATCGGATAGTATTTGCCGCCTGCCGCCTCTGCAAGGTCTCTGCAGTATCCCAGCCTCATCTCCATGAATGATGATCCCACGATCTCTGTGTCTATGACCACGGTGTGGACCCCGAGCCTTCTCGCCTCCTCAGCGAGCTGAACGATCTCCTTCTTCGGATTGTCTGATACAGATACATTCGCCCGGCCATCGGAGATGAGCACCATCATCGGCCTGGTCTCCCTGTTCTTTATAATCTCTCCCTGTATGACCCTGAGCGCCTTTGAGAGGCCTGCAGATAGCGGAGTCCTCCCGCCGGTCGGAAGCTCTGCGAGTCGTTTCAGTGCGAGATCCACGCTTGAGCACGGTGGCAGGAGCAGATCTGCATCCTTACCCCTGAATGCAACCATCCCTATCCTGTCCCTCTTCTGGTAGGAGTCCATGAGGAGCGAGAGCACAGCGCCCTTGGCGCTCTCCATCCGTCTCATCGCGCCCATTGAGCCGCTCGCATCGACGACGAAAAGGACTGTGGCGGATGTCTTTCTGACCCTCTCCTTCTCTCTTATGTCCTGGGGGAGGATGCTCACCGCGAACTTTCTTTCACGAAGGTGCTGGTAGGGCGCGGCTGCCCTGATCGTCGCATCGAACGCGATATCTCTGCCGTCCACAGGAAGCTTCGATCTGAGGTACCTGCCGGATCTGCGCATGCTCAGGCTGCTCACCCTTCTCCCTCTCGGCATCCTTCTCAGCACCCTGTCACGCCTCAGGCTGTCTCTGATATGCTTCACGTCTATCGGCGAGCCTATCTCGAAGACCCTCTCATCAGAGCTCGATTTTGCCTCTCCTCCAGGGGTATCAGAGCGCTCCTGCTCTCTTTCATGATGGTGCTCATGCTGATGTTTCTGCTGCTTCTGCTCCTGGTGCTTTGCGATCGCCTGCTCGAGCTTCTCCTGGGCCATCGATGGAGGCTCGAACGGTCTGCTCCTCATCCTGTGGGGCAGCGCCAGCATCATCGCTCTCCTGACATCCTCCTCTGTGACATCGCTCCTCCCCTCAAAAGCAGCTATGGTCCTGGCAGTTCTGGCTGTGACTATCTCAGCTCTGTGAGTCCTCACGCCCATCTCGATGCACGTCTGGGCTATGAGCCTGAGGAGGGAGTCGTCCATCACAACCCCCGGAAGCATCTGCTTCGCCCGGCGGATCCTCTCCCGCAGGAGGTTCTGCTCATCGCTCCACTCCGAGATGAACCCCTCCGGATCGGATTCAAACCGCTCAGCCCTCTTTGCGATCTCAACCCTGAGATCAACATCTGAGATCACCTCGACGTTGACCTGGAGGCCGAAGCGGTCGAGAAGCTGCGGGCGCAGCTCACCTTCCTCCGGGTTCATCGTGCCGACGAGCATGAATCTCGAGGGATGTGCAACCGAGACTCCCTCCCTCTCGACGATGTTCACCCCCATGGCTGCAGCATCGAGAAGAACATCAGCGACATGGTCGTCCAGGAGGTTCACCTCGTCTATGTAGAGAATGCCCCTGTTCGCTGCAGCAAGTATCCCCGGCTCCAGCGCCTTTATCCCATCCTTTATAGCGCGCTCCACATCCAGAGAGCCGACGACCCTGTCCTCTGTGGCCCCAAGCGGGAGGTCCACGACGGGCATCCTTCTCATGAGAACCTGCAGATCGCCATCCTGGCTCTTCTGGTAGCAGATATCACACATCTCATCCTCGCTGAAGGGATTGCAGTTGAACGGGCAGCCATCAACGACCGGAATTTCATCGAGAAGATCTGCGAGGGCGCGAACAGCAGTCGATTTCGCGGTGCCCTTGTCGCCCCTTATTAGAACGCCGCCTATTCTAGGGTTAATGGCGTTGAGCACAAGGGCCAGCTTCATCATGTCCTGGCCGACGATTGATGTGAACGGAATCGTACGCCTCTTGAGATGGTGCATCTTCATACCTCTTTGAGGTTTGCTCATATCATGTCATATAAGTAGCTTTTTAGTATCAGTCTGTTGAACCAATCTCAAATTACAGATTAATAAATAAATCTGCTAAAAGATCAATCAGAGAGCGAGCCAGAGCAGCTCATCAGGTGCAGGGTTGAAGCTGTTTGTGGTCAGAATCGTTGATCAGATAATAATTAAATATTACTTGATGTTACTAATTTTGAAATCAATAGATTTAAGTTAGACGCAGGTGATAAAAATGCATAAAGGATCTGTGGTTGCGGCCCTTCTATGCCT
This sequence comes from Methanothrix sp., assembly GCF_024518575.1. Taxonomy (GTDB): domain Archaea; phylum Halobacteriota; class Methanosarcinia; order Methanotrichales; family Methanotrichaceae; genus Methanothrix_B. Next base: position 14,584 of record NZ_JANIHG010000020.1, read on the forward strand.
TGTGCTGGCTGTATCTTCTGCCTGCTGCGGAGAGGTCACAATCAAGGACGATCTGGGGCGGGAGGTTAAGATCAACTCCCCAAGCGAGCGTGTGGTTTTCATGATGGAAAACGCGCTCAAAACATACTATGCTGTAGGAGATCCCCAGAACATAGTGGCCCTTAAGGACGATAAATGGATGCGAAAGCTGCTTGAGGATATATTCCCGGTTATCGATCCAGACTTCGAGAAGAAGCTCACCGTCAGCGTGACAGGCGGCAGTGTCGATCTCGAATCCCTGGCCAAGGCGAATCCAGATCTCGTGGTTCTCTGGGCCACCACCCCTGACGATGCCAACATTAAAGCGATCGAGGAGACTCTTGGTGTGCCGGTCTTTGCGATATTCGTCAGATCAATCGATGATGTGATCCACCAGGTCGATACAATGGGAGTTATATCTGACAGAATGGAGCGGGCTGCAGAGGTCAAGGGAATAATGCATGATTACATGAACATAACAACCAATGTGACCAGCAGCATCCCGGAGAGCGAGAGGCCCAAGGTTTACTGGATGTGGACAGATGTTCTCGGGACAGCGGGGGTTAAGAGCGGGATAAACGATCTAATAGAGCTTGCTGGTGGTGTCAATGTGATGAAGTTCTCTGAGAACGAGACCGCCATGATGATGGAGCATCCTGTCGTAAATCTGGAGATGCTTATAAAGCTCAATCCCGATGTGATATACATGTGGTATAACGAGAATCTCGATCCTGAGGATATTCTGACTGGTGAGGATTTCAAGGGCTGGAAGGATATTAATGCCGTGAAGAACGGCCGTGTCTACGAGATCAGGAATCCGTATCTCTTCGATGCGTTCTCTCCACGCATGCCGCTGGCGTTACTGCATGTGGCAATGGATCTCCATCCAGATAGATTTAAGGATGTGGATATGAACAAGACTATAGATGACTTCCATGTGGAGATGTGGGGTGTGCACTACCCAAGCATGGAAAAGGCATGACGGTCGGTAGCCAGATGCCATATAAAAAATATATTTATATTTTTCTATTAATCTCGCCTCTGATCGCGATGGTCCTCTCGCTTTTGATAGGAAAATTCGCGATCGCGCCAGGTGATGTCATTCGTCTGGTGATATTCAACCTCCTGGCTGCTGAGACATCATATCCAGGTGTATATCACACTGTGATATTTGAGGTCCGCCTCCCGCGCATCTTTCTCGGAATGCTGGTCGGAGCGTCGCTCTCCGTAGCTGGTGCAGCATTTCAGGGTATTTTCAGGAACCCCCTGGTAAGCCCGTACATACTGGGACTCTCATCGGGTGCTGCATTTGGAGCAGCTCTCGCTCTCGCTGTCGCCCCTCAGTTCCCCGTCCAGATCTCAGCTCTCTTCTTCAGTCTGGTTGCAGTTGGATTTGCATACTACATAGCCACATCCCGCGGGAGCACTCCTATAATCTCCCTGCTGCTTGCAGGTGTTATCGTCTCAGCGGTCTTCGACTCTCTGCTTTCAATCATCCAGATGGCTGTGAATGAAAGGGCCCTCCAGAGCATAGTCTACTGGCTCATGGGAAGCCTCGCAGCCGCGAGCTGGTCCAAGATCTACAGCGCACTTCCTATGTCTCTGCTCGGATGTGCTGTGATATTTCTGCTCCGGTGGAGGCTCAACGTCCTGGCCATGGGGGACGAGGAGGCCAGGTCTGTGGGCATGAATCCCGAGCTCTACAAGGCCGTATTTGTCGTAGCAGCTTCTCTCGCCGCGTCATCTGTTGTCTCAGTCGTTGGGATAATCGGCTTTGTTGGGCTTGTGATCCCGCACATGATCAGAATGATCTTCGGTCCGGACCACACGCACCTTATTCCGCTATGCATAACATTCGGGGCTGCATTTATGGTTCTCGTTGATGTCATTGCGCGCGTTGGAATGGGCTTTGAGGTTCCAGTGGGAGTGATCACCACTCTGATAGGTGCACCGTTCTTTGCATATCTGCTCAGAAGCACTCGCAGCGGAGGATGGGAATGATCTCTGATACGGGAATCCTGATCGATGGCATATCGCTGAGCTACAACGGCAGGTCTGTGCTCAACAACATATGCATGGAGTTCGAAAAGGGAAGGGTGATAACCCTCCTTGGGCCCAATGGATGTGGCAAGACGACTTTGCTTAAGATAATCAATGGGCTGCTGCCGCCAACAAGTGGACGGGTCTATGTGGATTGCAGGGACACCAGATCCATGGGGCCCAGAGAAATTGCAAAGCTCATGGGGCATGTGCCGCAGGCACAGAGGTCGACCTTTCCATTCACGGTTCTTGATGTCGTGCTGACAGGCAGGTTTTCCTACATCTCTCCTTTATCAAAGCCAGGCAAGCGCGATCTGGAGAAGGCATACAGGGCTCTGGAGATGGTTGGAGCTCTCCACATTGCAGATCGTCCATACAACCAGGTCAGCGGGGGCGAGCGCCAGCTTGCTATGATCGCAAGGGCGCTAGCGCAGGAGCCGTCGTTTTTGCTGCTCGATGAGCCCACCTCTTACCTAGATTTCAGGAACCAGATCAGGATCCTGAAGACCGTGAGGAGGTTTGCTGAAAGCGGGCTGATGACTGTTGTGATGTCACTTCACGATCCAAATCATGCGCTCATGTTCTCTGACAAGATAGTCCTGATGAGAAAGATCGGTGACGGCCTCTCCGAAATGAAGAACATCATCGCTATGGGCGCACCTGAAGATGTCATGACGTCAGAGAACATTAGAGCAGCGTATGGGATCGACGTCGAGATGCTTGAGGTAAAAGGCAGAAGGCTTCTGTTACCTAAATGAAAATTGTGGAGCATAAAGCAGCATATCATTCAGCCAACAGAACCCTGATCAAGCACGCCTATGCCAGCTCATTGTGTGCTTTGAACATATTTTGATGTAATCTATATATCCAAAGATCAAAACTATATTCTATTTCGATCAGAATTATATACTCTGACACAAATCGATGTGCGGAGGTATCTGAATGAAGATTGTAGTATATACTTCCGCAATGCTGAGCCTCATGGTCGTGCTCACGTGCTTGAGTATCAGCAGCGCAGATGGATCTGAGATGATGGATTCTCACAGGGCCAAGAATGTGATTTTGATGATAGGCGATGGTATGGGGATCGCTCAGGAGACGATGGCCAGAATTGATAAGGCCGGATGGAACCTCCCGAGATATGCAGATACCCGGCTCTACATGGACGGCATGGATCACACCGGATTTCTCAGGACATTCAGTGCCAACTCCTTTGTGACAGACTCCGCCCCGGCATCAACAGCAATGGCGACAGGCCATAAGACCAACAATGGTGTTATCGGTCAGGATGCCACTGCCATTCCTGGTCTCAGAGACGGAAGAAACCTCACAACGATTCTTGAGCTTGCTGAGAAAGCAGGGCTGTCAACAGGTTTGGTCACCACAACCAGGATAACTCATGCAACTCCCGCGGCGTTTTACGCGCATGTGGACAACAGAGACAACGAGAGCGAGATCGCGGAGCAGCTTCTGACAAGCGGAGTGGAGGTGGCGCTCGGTGGAGGGCTTGGCTATTTCATCCCCACGGACTCTATCAGCCCGCTGGGCGGGAAGGGGAAGAGAGCAGACGGCAGGAATCTCCTGGAGAATGCAACCTCAATGGGTTACATGTTTGTGTACAATGGGACGGCCTTCAGAGAGCTGGATATCAATGCCACAGAGAAGCTTCTGGGGCTCTTTGAGAACTCGCATATGGAGTACGAGCTGATTAGGGCGAAATCTTCTGATCCGGATCCCAGCTTGGCTGAGATGACCGAGAAGGCGATCTCTCTGCTATCAAAGAATCAGAAGGGCTTCTTCCTTATGGTGGAGGGTGGTAGGATAGATCACGCCTGTCACGAGAGGAGCCTCGAGAACGCCACGATGGACACCCTGGCATTTGACCTGGCTGTGGGAAAGGCGCTTGATTTTGCGCGGAGAAACAACGATACTCTGGTGATTGTAACTGCAGATCATGAGTGCGGAGGTCTAGTCATCCAGCCGGAGAATCTGGAGTCGTATGAGGGCGGCAGCGTCATGCCGGTCTTTGGCTCAGGTACTGTGGAGATCAGGAGCCCGAGATGTGATTTTCTTGTCGAGATGGAGGAGGCCACACATACAGGAACAGATGTCACCATCAGGGCCACAGGTCCTGGCGCGAGCTCTGTGTATGGATTGATGGACAACACCCAGGTATTCTCGGTGGTTAAAGAGGCTCTCGGCCTCTGATTATTTCTATGTAGGTGTCAGGAATGTCCGGATCTGAATGGATTCTGTACAACAACACAATAGATGATCAGATCGAGTACGAGAGATGCCTCGAAGAGCTGTACACTGCTGGATTGAGATCACGCGTGATGAGATACCTTGTGCTCAGGTGTAGCATCTGCCCTGCATCTGCCCTCTTGCTGAAGGTGCAGCGACATACTGAGGAGGGGAGATTCTGGTCTCGGCTATAGTTCTGGTCAGGGCAGTCCCCTGTCAGGAGTCCATGGCATATAATTCCATAAAAGCCATGGGGGGCATAAAGAAGCTTTACACTCTCTTTGGCGACTACGACTTTCTGGTGATAGTTGATACAATGGATCAGGCTTTGCTGAAGAGAACCGTGAGAGAGATCGAGATGCTGAACAGCGTGATATCAGTCTATGTTCTGCTGTCCGACGCTGCCAGGACGCATCTCTGTTTCGAGAACCGGGCAGCCAAGGATGTCAGTGTCAGTGACTTACAGTAAGATCAAAGTTATATTAAAAGCTAAGATTGATAGACTTTCTCGAATCCAGTAACGTTTAAATAATACTTTATCTCATGAAATGTAAAAAATGTATTAAAAAGAGGGAGGGTATAAATGAATCGTCTGAAAAACATGATGGTTGTGCTCTCTTTGGTATTATTCTTTGTACTTGGGATCTCATCTGCCGGTCCCTGGGATCTCAACCCCGGAAAGGAGGCTCTGAAGCACACTCATCACTCGGAGGGCGATGTGACCGGCGAGGGATTTGTCATGGTGTACCAGAACATCAACACCAACAACCTATCCACGCTCGAGTACATGCACGGCAGCGGATTTTTTGACATGGCGGATATAATAGACTCTGCGCAGAAGACAGGGCATGTAGGCTCTTACTACTATTATCAAACTCTGTCTGATGGAAAGATTGTGCCTGAGTGGAAACAGCAGTGGACTGGCGCGAACAGCGTGATCAAGCTGACCAGGCAGAGCGATATGACGCAGTCGCCCATGACATTCTCCTACGGAACAGGATGGTATTCGTCTCACCCGATAACATACAACTCATTGTTGAAAGACAGGACCGTCGCGAAGAGCTACCAGGAGGGGAGCATGATGCTCCACCAGGTCGAGTATGCGAGGGGCCTTGTGGGGGACATGGCTGTTGAGCTGAACTGCACCGGACCCACGGAGACGAAGGACGGATACGGGCTTGCGAGCATGAAGCTCGAGGACAAGGTTGTCCAGGGTACTGTGCATATAGCAGAGATCCTCACAAATCCACAGGAGTTGAATTACGACAGCAAGACCAAGAAGTATGTGCCAAAGAAATCAAGCAAGGTTCTGGGCGTGAAGGGCGAGCTTATCGAGATCGATGAGAACTACATCGGCAACTTCGACATACAGAGAAATATGAAGCTGGAGGTCACGAAACCCAAGATGGTGACGATGGAGGACTGGCTCCCGTGCTGCATGGGCGGGTTCTTCGACGTCCCTGATTACAGCAAGGCTAACAAGGGCCAGATTGGGATCTTCGACTGCACGTGCAGGAACACATCCATAAGCACATTCAAGCCTGCCTGGAACGGCACACTCGCACAGTTCCCGACAGGCAATTATCAGTATATCCCGTAAAGGGATATCAATTTATTTTTAATTAACACAAAATACAAAATGCTTATTAACTTAAACGGCGTATGGCGTGATAAGTGATAATAATATCAAATCAAGGGGATATTGTTATGATCAAATGGGTCATATATTCAGTAATGCTGCTATTAATTGCTACAACGTTTTGCGCAAGCGCTGAGTATCCCATGACGATCACGGACTCCGCAGGGCGAGAGGTCACAATCCAGATGCCCGTTGAGAGGATCATAGTGATGAACTCAGACGCGGCAGAGGCTGTGACAGTTCTTGGTGCGGCTGATAGGATCGTTGGGATATCGGACAGCGTGAAGAACAAGGCATACTACTTCCCGGCGCTGAAAAGCAAGCAGAATGTGGGCAAGTGGAACGAGCCTGACTATGAGATGATCGGGGAGATCGCGAGGAGTGGGGATAAGATCGTACCGAACATAATCGTCATAAGCTACACGTATCCCGATAAACCATATGGCATCATCGAGGTTGCGAAGAAGCTGGAGCCATTCACAGGGATAACAGCCATCGGCCTGGACTTTTACAAGCCGGAGAACATGACCAGGGAGATCGAGATCCTGGGCAGGATCCTGGGAAAGGAGGCTGAGGCACAGAGGTTCATAGAGTGGTATGAGGAGAAGCAGGCAGATGTTGAGAATGCGGTCTCTGGAAAGAACGTGCCCAAGGTATATGTTGAATGGAGCTCGAAGGGCGGGGAGCTCACAACGATGGGCACAGGCTCCGGCGCGGCGCAGCTTGTATCGATGGCGAGGGGCTACAGCATAGCGAAGGATCTTAAGGATGCGTATCCCAAGGTGGGATGGGAGTGGGTCATCTCGAAGAACCCGGATGTCATAATAAAGAGATCGACATCCACAGCGCTTGGCTGGGAGAGACCACCATCTACCGACTCTGTGAACCTCGAGACCACGCTCAACGAGCTCCTCGGAAGGAGCGGCGCTCAGAGCGTAAACGCAGTCAAGAACCGGAAGGTCTACGTGGTCAACTGGGAGATCATGGCAGGCCTCGATGATGTCGTCGGTCTCACGTATCTTGCGAAGATCCTGCACCCCGAGGTGAACCTCGATCCTGAGAGCGTGTACAGGGAATACCTCCAGTTCCTCGGGGTCAAATATCCAGAGGACAAGATATTCGTGTACCCTGAGATCTAGCCATCGAGGGAAATAAACGTGGATTGCAAGATGAGCACCGCGTCTGAGGTCACTTCGCTCAAGGAGGAGTACACAAGGTTCGTGGGGAGAAAGCTGCTGTTCATGGCAGCTGTCTCCCTGTGTATAATCATAGTGGCCGGGGTCTCAGCTACGCTCGGCTCTGCAAACCTCTCCGTGTGGGAGGTCTACAGCGCGATACTGGCGAGGGCGTTTCCCGGGCATTTCCAGACGACGTGGTTTGCTGAGACGATCGTATGGGGGCTGAGGCTTCACAGGATCCTGATGGGGATTGTTGTAGGCGCTGGCCTCGGGATAGCCGGGGCTGTTATGCAGGGGATCCTGAAGAATCCCCTGGCGAGCCCGTTCACCCTGGGTATCTCATCGGCGGCGAGCTTCGGCGCGGCGCTCGCCATAATACTGGGAGCTGGTTTTGCAGGCGGCGAGTATCTCATAATAGGAAACACGTTTGTCTTCACGCTCCTAGCAACCTTTGCGGTTTATGGCCTTGCCAAATACAAGGGGGTAACGCCGGAGACGATGATCCTCGCGGGAATAGCGATCATGTACTTCTTCTCAGCAATGACATCTTTCCTCCAGTACGTCGGCAGGGCTGAGCAGGTCCAGGAGGTCGTATTCTGGATGATGGGATCGCTCGGGCGATCCTCCTGGGAGAAGGTCTACGCATCAACAATCATGATTCTCATCTGTTTGCCATACATAATCCTGAAGTCGTGGGATATCAACGCGATAGGCGCCGGCGATGAGACCGCGGCGAGCCTGGGTGTAAATGTGGAGAGGACTCGTGTCATATCCATGACCTTCGCCTCGCTCATAACAGCGAGCGTGATCTGCTTCACCGGGACCATCGGTTTCATAGGTCTCGTGGCACCTCACATGACCAGAATGATCATAGGCGGGGATCACAGGTTTCTGATCCCTGGATCCGCGCTGATGGGTGCTCTGATACTCCTGGCCGCGGACACCCTTGCGAGGACGATACTGGCGCCTGTCATACTTCCCGTGGGGATAATGACATCCTTCCTGGGGGTGCCGTTCTTCGTGTATCTGTTTTTGAAAAGGAGGAAGGAGTTTTGGTGAAGATCACAATCAATAACGTATCGTTCAGCTACGGGTCCTCAGTCATTCTCAACGATCTGAACATTGTGGTTGAGGACTCCGAGATTCTTGGGCTCGTCGGCCCGAACGGCTCCGGAAAGACCACTCTGATCAAGTGCATCGACAGAATACTGAAACCGAATGGCAGCATATTTCTGGATGGAAGGGATCTATCCTCGATGAGCAGGGGTGAGATCGCCAGGGAGATCGGTTACGTTCCCCAGTCTGGCAGCGGTGCGATGGGGACGACTGTGTTCGAGACGATACTCATGGGGAGAAGGCCTCACATCAGTTGGAGGGTCTCTGAGAGGGATCTAGATATCGTGAGCGATGTAATAGAGCTCCTCCATCTCGAAGATCTCGCAATGCGCGAGTTCGGCCAGCTCAGCGGCGGCCAGAGGCAGAAGGTCCTGATCGCGCGTGCCCTTGCGCAGGAGCCCTCTGTTCTGCTCTTAGATGAGCCTACCTCGAACCTCGACATGAAGCACCAGCTAGAGGTCATGGAGATAATCAGGGAGATGGTTCAGAAAAAGAACATCTCTGCTGTGATGGCAGTGCACGATCTAAACCTCGCTGCCAGGTTCGTCGATAAGCTCGCAATCCTCAAGAACGGCAGGATCTGGGCAGCGGGGGAGGCATCATCGCTACTAACGGCCGAGATAATAAGAGAGGTTTACGGCGTCGAGGCGGTGGTAATGCAGCTCGAGAGGCCGTTCGTGATACCGATACGCTCTCTCAACGGAGGCGTGGCATGCGACTGAGAGCTCTCACCTGGGCGAGTGACAAGGCGCTTCTGGTACAGGCAGGAGCAGAGCTAAACATCGATCTCAGGGTCTGGTCTGTTCAGGAGCTATCGGATCCAGGGGCTATGGAGGAGTGCAGGAGCTCGCTTAACGAAGCTGACCTCATCCTCGTCCATCCGACACATGATGGGATGTTTGATGATCTCCTGAACATCAATAAGCCGATCATCTCATTCGGCTTCGATCCATCACTCTGGACTTACTCGCGTTGTGTCTCTCCAAAGGTCGTGGCCACTGTGAACACGTATGTGGTCTACGGCGGGCTTGAGAACATCAAGAACATGCTCCTCTACATAGGCAGAGAGGTTCTCGGCCTCGATCTTTCCTGCAGAGAGCCGCAGGAGACGCTATGGCAGGGGATATACCATCCAGATGCTGAGAGGGCGTTCGAGACGGTCGAGGAGTACCTGGAGTGGAGGCCTTTCAGACATAAACACACGATAGGAATACTGTTTTTCAGGACATACTGGGCCAACAGGGACCTGGAGATCGTCGACGGTCTCATAAGAGCGCTGGAGAGAGAGTTCAACGTCATAGCTGCATTCGGGCTCGGGAGCGTCGGCTCAAGGCAGACAAACGCGAAGCAGATAGATCAGGTCGTGAGAGAGTTCTTCTCAGGACGTGTGGAGCTTATAATCAACCTCCAGTCTGTTTTCCATGCTGGAAGTGTTGAGGTATCCATAAACTCGCTGAAGGAGCTCGATATCCCGGTCATACATCCTCTGACGCTCTATCACAAGACAGAGGATGAGTGGAAGACGGATTTCAGAGGCATGGATCCGAGCGAGATCGGCTGGTCCATAGCTCTGCCTGAGTTCGAGGGTCTGATAGAGAACATAGCCGTAGGCGTTGCAGAGAGAAAGGATATGTGGGGGGATGAGGTCGAGACGCACCGGCCCATCGGAGAGCGGGTAGAAAGGCTGGTTAACAGGATCCGCGCCTGGATCAGGCTGAGATCGAAGCCCAGGGCTGAGAGGAGGATTGCGTTCGTGCTCCACAACAGCCCGTGCGCATCGGTCGAGGCCACTGTGGGTGCGGCTGCGCATCTCGACACTCTCGAGAGCGTGGCGAGGATAATGTCAAGGCTCTCGGAGCTCGGATACCAGCTCGACACATTCCCGGGGAACGGGAAGGAGCTGATCGAGGATATCCTGAACCACAAGGCGATATCCGAGTTCAGGTGGACGACCGTCAGTGAGATCGTGAGCAAGGGTGGAGCTCTGGCCCTTGTGGATCCTTATGATTATGAGAGGTGGTTCAATGGTCTTCCAGAGGAGAGCAGATCAAGGATATGCCAGGCATGGGGGAGGCCGCCGGGCGAGCCCAGAGATGGTCTGCCTGCGCCGATGCTCCACGAAGGGAAGATCGTCGTCACAGGTCGCAGGTACGGGAATGTTGTGGTCTGCGTCCAGCCGAAGAGGGGATGTGCCGGAGCGAGATGCGACGGCCAGGCGTGCAGGATACTCCACGATCCTGAGACCCCGCCTACACATCAGTATCTTGCAACCTACAAGTACCTGGAGAGGGATTTCGGCGCAGACGTCATAATTCACGTCGGGACGCACGGCAACCTGGAGTTCCTCCCAGGCAAGTCCGTGGCTTTATCCGAGAACTGCTTCCCTGATATCGCCATAGGCGATCTGCCCCATCTCTACATCTACAACTCGGACAACCCTGCAGAGGGGACTGTGGCGAAGCGCAGGAGCTACGCTGTGACCGTGGATCACATGCAGACCGTGATGACCACTGCTGGACTCTATGGCGAGCTCAAGGAGCTGGATGATAGAATAGATGAGTACAGGCGCGCGGAAGATCACGGAAGAAGGCATGCTCTGAAACACATAATCCTGGAGCTCCTGGAGAGGTCCAATCTCGCAGAGGAGCTTAAAGTGGATCTTGATAAAGATAATTTTGAGTATATTCTTGAGAGAGCGCATGCGAAGCTATCCGAGATATACAGCTCGTACATCCCGGATGGAATGCACATCTTTGGGGAGGTTCCCCAGGGCGATAAGAGAGTGGAGATGGTGAGCGCCATCTTGAAACCTCTGGTTCGAGGCTCAGCAGATCTAAGGGATACGGTCAGGGCTGTTCTCAGCGGAGAGGATGCTGATCCGGAGATAAAGGAGCTCATCGATGATATAGCCCGTAGGATGGACGGGTCTGATGAGATGGGGAGTCTGATGCACGCGATCGATGGCGGTTTTGTCCGTCCAGGGCCATCGGGTCTGATCACCAGAGGAAAACCAGAGGTCCTGCCGACCGGCAGGAACATGTACTCCCTGGATCCGGGGAACATCCCGACTCAGGCAGCAGCGCTGATAGGAAAACAGCTCGCAGAGAAGCTCCTGGAGCGGTACAGGAAAGAGCACGAAAGATGGCCTGAGAACGTGGCGATGTACTGGATGGCCAGCGATATAATGTGGGCTGACGGTGAGCAGCTCGCGCAGATGTTTTATCTTCTTGGCGTCGAGCCCACCTGGAAGGGAGGGAGGCTCAGCGGCTACAGGATAATTCCTCTTGAGGATCTCGGAAGGCCTCGAATAGACCTCACAGTTCGCGTCTCAGGCATCACAAGAGACTGTTTCATGGGCTGCATAGAGCTTCTCGATTCGGCTATACAGGACGTCGCAGCTCTGGACGAACCGCCTGAGATGAATTATGTGAGAAAGCATCTGATCGAGAGCGGGGATGCGAGAGCACTTAGGATCTTTGCGAGCCCGCCGGGGACTTACGGGAGTGGTGTGAATCTGGCAGTGTATGCATCAGCTTGGAAGGACGAGAAGGATCTGTCAGATGTATTCCTGCAGTGGAACAGCTACGCGTACGGGAAGAACCTGTTTGGAGATCCTGCGCCGAGATCGCTGAAGGAGATGCTCAGGACCGTCGATGCTGCGTTCAACAAGACCGTCACCGATGAGTACGATCTTCTCGGATGCTGCTGCTACTTCGGAACATACGGCGGGTTGACGAACGCCGCGGAGACCCTCTCGGGTCACAGGATCTCCACATACTACGGCGACACAAGGGACAGCGAGATGGTGGAGATAAGAACTCTCGCAGATGAGATCAGATGGGTTGTGAGAACAAAGCTGCTTAATCCTAAATGGATCGAGGGGATGAAGCGTCACGGCTACAAGGGCGCCGGCGATATCTCGAAGAGGGTCGGCAGGGTCTACGGCTGGGAGGCCACGACGAAAGAGGTTGATGACTGGGTATTCGATGATATAGCGAAGACGTTCGTGCTCGATGAGGAGATGCGCAGCTTCTTCGAGGAGAGCAACCCCTGGGCGCTCGAGGAGATCGGCAGGAGGCTGCTTGAGGCCCATCAGAGGGGGCTGTGGGATGCGGACCCAGAGGTTCTGGACTCGCTCAGATCCGCGTACCTGGAGATCGAGGGGTGGATCGAGGACAAGGTCGGAGGCGGCGGCTTCCAGGGCGGCTCGATAGATGTTATGACTATGAAGGATGTCGCAGAGTGGCGCGATAAGGCAGCTAGGATACTGCGGGAGGCTGGGGCGGAGTGAGGCCCAGCATCTGTGATCCGCCAGCAGATCCGGTTCGGGGCAATTCCACTAAGTGATTTGAACTCAAGGCAGCTCCTGACCTTAGACAACCTCTCTTCAGAGACGCAGCTGGCTGTCTCCGACAGGGAGCATCCCACTCAGGCGCGTAAGGCATCTCGACAATCTTAAATCCCTCGATTCTCAAGTTGATCAGAGGTCTTTGCGATGGAGAGCGGTAAGAAGGACCTGGAGGGGCTTTACGATCTGGCCATACCTCCGGGCATACCCGTGAGCGTCATAAGAGAGCTCGTGGAGAAGTTTGAGGTTGATCTTGTAAAGCGTAAGGCCAGAGTGGATGTGATCGGGGAGGTCGACGAGCGGGAGATACTCGTGCTGCGTGGCGATCTCGATACGATCAAGCAGGCAGAGAAGTACATGTTCGAGGCGCTGGACAGAAAGCTCGAGGAGTGGAAGAGGGACGAGAGGGGCGAGAGGTACAGAAAGATGTACAAGCCTCTCAGCAAGGAGGAGCGCGAGAAGAAGGCAGCAGAGGACGTCGGCGGGAGCGCTCTGGACTCAAGCAGTGGCATGATGCGCTGAAAGTGCATCCAGTGTGCATAGCGCTGAGGGTATCCTGCGTTGAACAATCTGCGTGTCATGCAGACGCAGGGCGCTCAGCTTCTCCACTCCGACAGCTCGAGATTCTGGATTTTCACATCATGCCCAGAGCTTTATGCATCTGCGGGATCACCATCGCCCTGTCTGCTCCCAGATGCCTGGCCGCGATGCCTTGGAGCGCAAGAAGCTTGAGCTCGCTCACACTCTGACCGGAGACCGGCTGTATCACGATGGCGTCCACAGATGGCATCTCACGGCAGATGCGCTCTAGCTCGTGCTCTGCTGTCTCAGGGAGCACAACAATCTTTGCTATTGTGTATATCCCATTCTCAGATGCGAGCCTGATGCAGGCAAGCTCATTCTCTACAAGACTCTCACACTGAGCCGCGCTGCATCGAACTGTGCCCGGCAGCTTCACATCAATTGCCGCGATATCGATGTGCTCCGCGATGCGCGAGAACATATCGAATGAGCAGCCATTAGTCTCCAGGTAGACAGTCATCCCCAGGCTCTTAAGCTCTCCTGCGAGGGTTTCCGTGAACCCAGGCTGCTCCAGCGGCTCCCCGCCGGTTATCGATACGCTGTGGACCTCTGGGGCTGCGTGGAGCTTCACGCACTCGATGACCAGATCCACGCTGAGAGGGTTCCGGATCTCGACAAACCTGCGCGAACCCGGCGCGGTCTCAAGCCTGCAGCTATCTGTGCGCCTCAGGTACGCCCCAGTATCGCAGTAGATGCACCCAAGGGAGCATCCGGAGAGCCTCACGAAAACCTGCCTGCGACCCAGAAGCGGCCCCTCACCCTGGAAGCTGGTGAAAATCTCTCCAAGAAAGCCGTCACTGCTGGTACTCTGTCGGGTCAGGGACCCCAGCCTCCATGAACCCTCTCCTGCGGTGCTGGCATGATTCACATATGCCGCAGTGGATCTCTCCATCAAGGTAGCAGGACCATGTTAGCTCCACGGGGGCTTTGATCTCGGCGCCGAGACGCACGATCTCCCTCTTCCGCATATCCACAAGCGGCGCCACAACCTTCGGCGGCCGGCTGAACGACGCGACAGCTCTTTCAAGAAGCGCATTGAAGCGCTCCACGAACTCCAGCCTGTTATCCGGGTATGACATCGCCTCCTCGGCATTGAACCCGACGTAGATGCTCTCAGCCCCAAGGTATTCAGCGTATGCTGCAGCCATCGAGAGCAGCACTGTGTTGCGGCAGTAAACCCATGTCGGCGGTGTGGAATCAGAATCGAGCGATACCTCCCCGCCTGTCGGTATCCTGGCGCCCTGGGTGGTCAGTGCCGAGAGGTTCCTGAACAGATCCACACGGGCGCGCATCATATCTGACGCGCCGATAGCATCTGCGATCCTCTCGACCGCCTCAATCTCCCGCCGCTCGGCCTGCTGTCCGTAGCTAATGTGTATCAGATAGACATCCATGCCGGATCTGCGCGCGATCGTGGCGGCGACGGTCGAGTCCAGGCCGCCGGAGCAGAGGCATACAGCTTTACTCATCCACCATCACCCACTTGTCGCGACCCTCCCAGAGCCTGACCGAGATCAGTGATGCCTTTCCAGATACACCCTCCACCCCCAGCTCCTCGCGCAGCCTTCTGTGTATGTGTGATGCGATCATCTCAGCGGTCGGATTCTGAAGAACGCTGTTGAGATCGTTATGATCCAGATCACCGATCACCCGGCCCACGATCTTTTTCAGCACGTAAAAATCAATGATCATGCCATCATCTCCAGGATCGCCATGAAGGACCACCTCCACCCTGTACGTGTGGCCATGAATCCGGGAGCATCTCCCCTCATGCATGGGGAGGTGGTGAGCCGCATCGAACTCCATCGATATGCCTATCTTCATTCGAGGCGTCCCCGCATCCTGTCTATCTCGTCGAGCTGATCGAGCATCTTTCTGAGGGCCGTGCGCACCGCATCTGAGAAGCTCACGAACTTCTTTCCGTCGCCCACGTGCCTGTTCACATCATCTATGATGTGCTGGGGGATCTCAACAGTGACCTTAGGCATGGTAATCCTCTGGTATTCCCTGAAGAATACTGGGATATGAAGTTATCCCCATCGGTGTGGGCTGAAGATAACCTCGAAATGCAGCCACGAAAAGCAGGTTACGAGTGTTGTTAGGTCTGTTTCAGGAATCCTGACATAAAATCGGCGTTTCAACTCTGAAGAGCAGAGATGACGCAGGG
>NZ_JANIHG010000047.1 GCF_024518575.1 Methanothrix sp.
CGGTGTGGGCTGAAGATAACCTCGAAATGCAGCCACGAAAAGCAGGTTACGAGTGTTGTTAGGTCTGTTTCAGGAATCCTGACATAAAATCGGCGTTTCAACTCTGAAGAGCAGAGATGACGCAGGGCGAGCTACACCATACCCTTCCGGCGGTGATCCAGGTGTAAATGCGCGAATAAGGAGAATCTGCTAAACAAATTTGTAGCGCTCACTGGGACTTACTGCTTTCGGATGTCGGAGAACTCGACCCTTATTCGGGCAGGCCCCATCAGCTTATGGACATCCTAATATGTATCGAAAACTTAATTATACATTAGTCAAGAAGGCATCCATATGTCTAAAATAACACCTATCATACAATTTTTGCTTGTGTTTCGATTAAGGGGAGTTCTTCTGAGTTTGGTCATTATCGGGAGCGTGCTCATCTCGGCTCTCGCTGCACAGAATGAGGATGTTATGAGACTGGATGTGGAACCACAACAGGTGCTGATCGGCGATCCGATAAGCATAAAGGCGAGTGGCCTTGCTGCAGGGCAGATCGCCACACTGCGCGTTTCAGGCCAGGACCAGTTCGGCAACACCTGGTCCTCAGAGGCATCTTTTCGGGCTGACGAGTCTGGAACGATAGACACCTCGCGCGATGCCCCGATTGGGGGCTCGTACCAGGGAGTAGATCAGGCAGGGCCTTTCTGGTCCATGAGCGTCAATCAGACAGGAGAATTTGTTTCTGCCTTCCCCGTGATCCACAACCTCACCGTGAGCTTGTACGTGAATGACCAGGAGGTCGATAGCAGGGTGATCCAACGTATCGCTATGGTCGACCTGGTCAGGGAGAATTTGACCGATCCCATCGTAGGGGTTTTCTTAATACCTGAGGAGATCACAGAGCCCACGCCGGCGATCATAGTTCTCGGAGGCTCAGAGGGAGGGTACAAGGAGGGGTGGGCGAGCGTGATCGCCTCCAAGACGCGCATGCCCACATTGGCGCTTGCCTATTTCGGCGCACCGGGATTGCCACAAACTCTTGAGAACATCCCGGTGGAGACGGTGGGGAAGGCGATCGAGTGGCTGAACCAGCAGCCTGTAGTTGCCAGGGACCATATCGGAATCGTCGGGGCATCGCGTGGTGGAGAGCTGGCACTGCTCGCAGCCTCGATATATCCAGAGATCAAGGCGGTGGTGGGATACACACCGAGCGGCGTCATCTGGTCGGGAATCGGAGAGGACCCGGATGCTCCTGCGTGGACCTATCAGGGCAGGGCACTTCCGTATCTTAGGGTGATGGTAAGCGAGGAGCAGCAGAGGCTGTTTATGGAGGCTCAGAAAAGCGGTACGCCCTATCTGGATGCGCCATCCTTCCTCTACAGCCTGGAGATGCAGAGATCCCTTGTTGAGGAGGCCACAATTCCTGTGGAGAACTCACAGGCTGCCTTTATGCTCATAGGCAACCCTGGGGACGGCGTCTGGCCATCAGATGTGCTCTCTCAGATAACCATCGACAGGCTTAGATCCCACAATCATTCCCGCACGTATCAGCTCCTCTCCTACGATCAGGGAGGGCACATGCTGATCACCTATCCATATTACCCGACGACGATGCGTCAGTTCTATCTGCCCACAGTCAACGTCTGGGAGGGGCTGGGCGGAACGGCTGAGGGTGCTGCGAAAGCCGCGGAGGATTCGTGGCCGAGGGTGGTCGAGTTCCTGAAGCGAGAGCTGGCATGATGAAGGTCTGCCAGCTCTCCTGGCAGCATCCTCTGGGGCTCAGATACAGTCAAAATGTATAGGTGCGCGCGCACCACGGAAATTCGCGCTTGTTTAAAGGATTCGCGGAATGCTGTGAGGTTCGTCGGGCCAATCGGCCATCTGGGAACGCAGCCATCTAGGAAATGCGCTTTTCCGTATCCACTATGCTGGATATTTTGCTACGCGGTGCATGCAGCATCCGGCCCTGCACCGCGTGACGCTGCAGGGCCAGCTCTGGATGCTCTATACAGTAAGATGCACATCGTTGACCGAGACGAATCCGGGCGATAGCGGCGAGAACGGGACGTCTATGTACACGTCGTCATTGTAATCATAGATCGGTACGCCATTCATCGTATTGCCGTTTGCGTTGTAGAACCTGATCGTCGCTATGCTCTCCTGCCAGACTGGCGGATATATCGGGAATCCAATTATCATCGGGATTATGAGCCGGTTGTGATCATCATCATAGTCCAGAACCTTGGTGCCGGCACACAGGGTAGTACCAACTTTTTCCGTCACATCGCTCAGTCGCACATCGTTTGTCGCCGTGATCCCGCTTGGAAGCAGGGTCTTGAGGTATATCAGATCCTTGATATCGTATCCAGGCGAGGAGCCGCTCAGATCCATAAAGTATATGCCTGCTGTGAGCGGCGGTGCCGGCAGGGGCAGCAACGGCTTTCCGCAATCGATATCACTTGCCCCCACCTTGGTGCCCGCGTTCAGTCCCAAGTTTGAGCTGTTTGTCAGACGGATATCATTCGCACTGATAGTGGCGGGAACTCTGCTTCCGAAGTGGAGGTAGACCATATCATCCTCATCGAAGATCTGTGGATTCGGCCCGACGTCCCAGTATCCTATGTCTATCGGCACCTGGGTTCCGCCGAAGTCGACCAGAGGACGACCCAGATCAGGCGAGACATTATCTACCTTCGATCCGAAACTGTATGATGATGCGACTCCAATCAGTATCACAAAGCCCACTGTGAGATACAAAGTACTGCGGAACATGGAAGCCTCCTTTTTGAAATAGGCTAAACTTAATTTTAAAGTTTTCTTATAAATGGCTTTTGGTTATGCATCGGGAAGGATAAGTACGGCCCCCGACAATAGTTTTATCTATTTCCATATCGACCATGTTACTATGAGATGTCTCACCTATCCTTATCCGATCGAGACGCTCAGACACTGGTACGTCACGCCTGTCGGTGGAAGATCCTCAGAGCTCGATCCGGGGGAGGTCGGGCTGAACCGCGAGGCGATAGTCGAGAACACCGATCTGATACCATTCGAGGACAGGGTTCTGCTCTCCAGGCTTGAGGGTGGAAGCTCCAGACCGCTCTTCGCCAGGAAGTACTTCAGGATCGTTCCGCTCGACAGATCCAAACCGGATGCGCTATCGAAATCTCCACTTGGCGAGGCCATACTTCCTGCATCTGATGATGAGACCGAGCGGATAAAAATCGGGGAGATGGTGGTGATAAACAGCGTCCTGAGCAGGGTGCACACCCGCGGAATCGCATCGAGCATCGACAGGATGATACGAAACAGGTCTGACGTACACCTGCTGGACGTGATCTACACGAAGGAGAGAAGGCGGAGCTGATACCTGCGCAAATGGCAATCGAATGGCGATTTTTTCTTCGCCTAATTCCAGATCTGAAGGTACATCGTTATGTTCAGAATCTCAGCGCATGCCGGTGCCGATCTGAGCTGAAATCGCTATCACAGTATCTTGCGCATTATCAGAGCTGCTTCGCCATCCGAGTAGTAGCTGGGGATCACGTTATCAACCACGAATCCCATGGATGCATAAAGGCTCTGCGCGCGTCTGTTCCCTATCCTGACCTCGAGCGTTGCGCTCACAGCGCCGAGCCTGCTGAAAATGCGGAGAATCGCGGAGAGCAGGCTCCTGCCGATGCCGCGCCCCTGGTGGGCTGGCTTCACAGCGAGCCAGAATATCCTTCCCTCGAGTGGCGTGTGCTTGAAACCTATCACAATGCCAACGACCCCTCCTGCGGCCTCGGCGACGAGCATCGTCTGGGGGTGGTACTCATGGAATGTCATGAATAGCTCCGGGCTGTAACCACCTCCGACCTCTCTGTCAATCTCCACAATGGCTGGCAGATCCTTAAGATCGAACTGCCTGATCACTGGCCGTAATATGCGATCTCTGCCGCCTGAACTTCTATCCATCGTCTGAGACGCCCTTTCAGTAGGGCAGGATGTTCGGCTTGCCCCTAGTCGATGGGATGTACGCCCAGTCTGAGGTCCTGTCCGTGTCCACACCATTTGGATACCTGGACCAGTCTGAGCCATCATCCCTCTCGTCCATCAGCATCGGGGTCCTGTCAACCTCGTTGCCCACCTGGTCGTAGAGTATGACGCTCGCATTGAACCCGTGATCCCATCTCTGGTCGCCGGTGAGAACCCTGTACTCGCCTGCCTTCAGGATCGTTCCCAGAGGCACTGTGATAGTTCCGGACCATGGAAACTGGGATCCGTTCTCTCCAGGCACCGTGGAGATGATGACAGCCTGCCATCCTCCGATATCCACATCCACATCACCGGAGTTGAAGAGCTCGATCCATTCCACTGCATACGGCTGGTCGGATGGCGGATTCAGCTCAAACTCATTTATGACCACACTCCCCTCTGCGAGGGCGAGCAG
This sequence comes from Methanothrix sp., assembly GCF_024518575.1. Lineage (GTDB taxonomy): Archaea > Halobacteriota > Methanosarcinia > Methanotrichales > Methanotrichaceae > Methanothrix_B. The sequence goes on from NZ_JANIHG010000047.1 coordinate 4,418, forward strand.
GCAGATCACTGACAGCAGACATCCAGCATAGCATATGTTACCTGACATTGAACATCAGAACCTCCATGGAAGCCAACGGATATATACTGCGCGGTATCCTCTATAATAAGGAGGGGGCGAAACGAGAAGACCCCGCCCTTCAGGGGGTGTTAGCGAATACCCCTTTCAGAGCGATTCCTTATATACATCAAGACGACCGATTCCAGTTCAGGATATCTAAGAAGACTGGAAGTGCCGCCTGGGGATCTATCACATATGTGACCGGTAACGCAGTCTCTGGCGGTATGCCCAGAAGCTACGCCTTTCAGGGCGGGGAGCGTTCAAATACAAAAATTGATCAAGGTATTGTTGATGGATCTGGCCACAAAAGCGTACCTGATATCCGTGGGGACCGTGGAGCTTCAGGATTCAGCACCTCAGGGTGCCGCATCCACAGCTGGACCGAGCGCAGGCGAGGGCTCGGTTTTCTTCAGCTCCGGCGAGAGGACCGTCCGTCTCACACTCGCCCCGAGCCCCCTCAAGCTCCTGCGTGAAGGGAACGAGCATGTTATAGTTGAGAGAGGACGGGTTGTGGCACGTGGCCATCTCGTTGAGCCGCTGCTTCACTGCCCGGGTCAGGCATACATAACTGTATCCGAGAGCTGCATTTACGATTGCAGGTTCTGCGCGGTCCCGAAGCTCATGGGCCCGACGAAGTCAAAGGAGAGGGTCATCGAGATGGTCAGGCGCGCAGCCATGACCGGCAGGCTCAAAGCGATCTCGCTTACAAGCGGGGTCGAGATATCTCCGGAGCACGAGGTCGAGAGGATCGCGGATATAGCGCAAGCGCTTAGAACCTTTGGCGTTCCCATCGGCATATCGGTCTGCCCGACGGAGCGCTCGAACGAGATCCTCAGGAGCGCAGGTGCCATCGAGGTCAAGTACAACCTTGAGACGCTTGATCCTGATATATTCCAGACGGTATGCCCGGGGCTTTCATTTGAAGGTATAAAGATCTCTCTCGCAGATGCCGTTGGAGTGTTCGGCAGGAACAGCGTATTTACAAATGTCATAGTGGGGTTGGGCGAGTCTGACAGAGTTCTACTACAGGGAATAGATGAGCTCACAGAGATGGGTGTGATGCCTGTGCTTCGCGCGGTCTACCCCCATCCGCTGCGCCTTGCAGACCTGGAGATGCGCCGGCCATCCCCTGGAAGAATCCTAAGGCTTGCAGAGCATCTTAGGAGGGCTCTCGACAGGAACTGCCTCAGAGGGGACGCGCCCCAGACCATGTGCTATCCATGCACAGGCTGCGATCTCATACCCCACCGGGATCTGTGACGTGTTATCATTGCACCACTTCTGAAAGCATCTTCTGTCTCCTCTGTTGCATCCGAGGCGTGCAGCATTTGACCGGGCAAACTCTGCTGAGCGGGATGCATATTGATAATTCTGGGAACCCAGAGCCCCTGGATATTTGCAGCCGCACTCCTGACGTCAACAGTTGCCGCAGAGTGGATTCAGGCTGGAAGGTTCGAGGCTGACTCTCTAGGTGCTATCCGGATATTCAAAAGAGATCGAAGGCAAGATCAAAACCTTTACCATCAAATGCGATGACACAGTCGTAACTCTGGTTACATCACCACGTCATCCAGACCGCAACTACAGGAGAAAATGACAACAGAGATATAACACAGTCGTAACTCTGGGTGACATCACCAAGTGCACCCATCGCATGCTCTCGGCGCCAGGCTCTCAAGAAAACCGGCTATGCAGCCAGGATGGCACGCCGAGAGCGCATCAAGCTCAGCCATCATCCTCCCATCGAGGCCGGAGCTTCTGATACGCTCTCTGTAGCATCTGTCAGTTGTCCTCTTGTCGGCCCTGACCATGGGGATATGCAGCCTCGCGACCTTCTAAGCTGCCCTTGAGCATTAATCAAATAAATTTGATTTAAATAATCTACCGTTGATTTAATATAGCTCCTCAGAGACTATAGATTATGCCAAGATGGATACATCCGGATTTCGATCTCAGGCCCTCTCGGCCTCTCTTCATGTGCATAATCTCGAACACGCATGTCGGAAAGATCCCAGGGGTTAGCGCTGCAGGCGTCACGCCCGAGCTCACGTTTTACACGCCTGGCGCGGATGCTGAGCTGGTCGAGTTCAACAGGATCGTCACAATGCCAGGGCTTCCGGAGACGCCCGGCGGATGCCCGACCCCCGGCATAATCACAAGGGCCGCGCTGAGCCTGACCGGTGTGCCGGCGCTCTTCGTTGCGAGCGGCCTGGAGAAGAAGCCCGCTGTTCCATATGTTGAGGTTGGTGGAGCGGCAGGCGGAGATATAAGATACGCGCCAGGCGTGCCCGAGGCACCTGCGATAATGGAGAAGGCTGCGCTTCTCGGAAGAAAGGTATCTGCTCTCTCAGACTGCATATTCATCGGAGAGTCCATAGCCGGAGGCACAACCACAGCACTCGCAGTGCTGCACGCCATCGGATATGATGGGAGCGTGAGCAGCAGCTTCGATGCAAACCCGATCGAGCTCAAGATGGAGATCGTCAGGGAAGCACTGAGGAGATGCGATGCAGAGCCCGGAGAATTCAGGGATAAAGTGCTAAAGGCGATCGTGGAGTTCGGAGATCCGATGATCCCATGCGCTTTAGGCCTTCTCAAAGGCATCGGCTCATCCACGCGGGTCGTTCTCTCCGGGGGGACTCAGCTCGCTGCGGTTCTCCTTCTGGCCAGGCGGCTTGGGATCGAGGGCGATTTCTCGATAGCCACAACGAAGTACGTGGCTGAGGACCGCAGCGCCAGCTTCAGGGATATCGTCGAGGATTCGGGATGGCCGTACTATGTCGTCGATCCCGGCCTTGAGAGATCCAGGATTCCCGTGATTCAGGCGTTCACCAGGGGCTTCGTGAAGGAAGGGGTCGGCGCGGGAGGGACAGCGCTCCTCGCGGGCATCCTCGGCGTAACGCAGGAAAGGCTTGTCGAGGAGACCGACAGGGTGCTGATGAGTGTAGAGCTTCCAGGATGTGCATCCAAAACTTCATGACCGTAGCTGATGCACATGCACCGCTACAAGATGCTGGTCGATAGCTGCCCTTGCTGTGATGGTTACCGCGGCGATGTGATCGGCAGTTCAGCGGAGCACGAATCACATCTGAACACATCGCGTTCAGGCCGGTTGCTCTCAGAGGTGTGTCCACATGGTGGGCTGGATGTTTTTCTTGTATCCACGAGCACGACCGGCACCCCATACCATCCTGTGATTGACATTATCGCAAAAGAAAATTGCGCCTCAGAGACTGCTGGTTTGACCCCAAATAATTTTTATGCCGTCCTGCTGAGATCCTCCCATGTACCGTTCCATGATGCTGATAAACGGGGAGCAGGTTGAGGGTGCATCTTTTGATATCATTCATAATCCAGCGAACCAGGAGCCTGTGGCAGAGGTTGTGATTGGCGAAGCCATCGACGCCGTCAGAGCGCTTGAGGCTGCACAGCGTGCATTTCCAGAGTGGTCATCTGCCTCCCAAAAAAGAAGGTGTGAGCTGCTGCATGATGCAGCCGAGATCGTGAGGGAGAGAGCAGACCATATCGCAGAGCTCCTCACCATGGAGATGGGGAAGCCGATCAGGGACTCCAGAAGGGAGGTTCTGTCTGCAGCTGACACACTCGATTACTTCGCAGAGGAAGGGATGAGAAACATCGGAGACTGGATCAGCACAGGCGATACAAGAAGTATAGTGACAAAACAGCCGGTCGGTGTTGTCTCCCTCATAACACCCTGGAACTATCCGGTGGAGCTGCTCGCCTGGAAGGTCGGCCCGGCGCTCGCCTCCGGCTGTACAGCTGTGGCGAAGCCCTCGAGCCTGGCGCCGGTCGCGGCCACCGAGTTCGTCATGGCAGTAAACGAGGCTGGACTTCCTCCAGGAGTTCTGAACATCGTCCACGGATCGGGGGACACAGTCGGCGCAGAGCTTGTGACGAATCCGATATCTAGAAAGATCTCCTTCACAGGCGAGACCTCCACTGGGAGATGGATCATGGAGGCTGCAGCCAGGCATCTCAAGAGGGTCTCCCTTGAGCTTGGCGGGCACGCGCCCATGATTGTGTTCGATGATGCCGATATAGACGCAGCCGCAAGCGCATGCGTGAGACGGGCCTTCGGGAACATGGGTCAGGTCTGCATATCCGTGAACCGGGTGTACGTGGCTGATGCGATCGCAGAGGATTTTACAGAGAGAGTGCTCCGGCGAACGCTCAAGCTCAGAATCGGAGACCCGCTCGATCCGGAAGTGGATTTAGGGCCAATGGTGAGTGAGAGACAGCGGAGAAAGACCAGGGAGCACATAGAGGATGCGGTCCGTAAGGGCGCCAGGATCCTCTGCGGCGGCCGCGAGCCCGAGGGATCTCTTTTCGCCAGAGGTTACTACTTCATGCCCACAGTGCTTACAGACGTCGATCACACGATGAGGATGATGAGAGAGGAGACGTTCGGGCCTGTAGCTCCGATCATGCGGTTCAGTGGTGAGGAGGAGGCTGTCAGGCTCGCGAACGATACAGAATACGGCCTGGCAGCTTACATATACACAGACAGCCTGCGGAGAGCGGTTCGTATAGCTGAGAGGATCGAGGCAGGAAGCGTCGGTGTGAATCTCGGAAGCGTTATAGACCATCATGCTCCCTTCGGCGGCTGGAAGCAGAGCGGCATCGGCAGGGAGCTGTCACATCGAGGCCTTGACGAGTACATGGAGATAAAGCACATAAGGCTTGGGCTCTGAAGGGTCTCCTGAATGGCCGATAGCGTGGACTCCAGAGGCGCTGCCAGAGCCATTCTCTCCGCGATCGTGGTGGTGGCCGCATACAGCGCCATATACATTATCCTCATGAGGCATGAGGGCAGGCCGGAGCTTGCACAGCCGGTAAACGCGGTATACTGGGTCGTAATGACCATGACGACCGTCGGCTACGGGGACATAGTCTTCAGGAGCCCTGTCGGGCATCTATTCAGCATCATCGTGAGTCTGACGGGCATAGTCATGGTGTTCGCCTTCGTTCTGCCCGGCCTGGTGACGCCCTGGTTCGAGCATCTAGGACGAGAGCTTCCTGAAAGGGTGCCGGAGTGGATGAGCGATCACATCTTGATCTGCGGCTACGGACCGATGGTCGAGAGGCTGACAGAAAGGCTGGATGAGATGGGGATCGAGTTCGCGATAGTTGAGAGCAGGGAGTCTGTGGCGAGACGCATCTTCAAAAAGTACACGACCGTCTGGGGGGACCCATCGGATGTGCAGGTTTTGAGGAACGCGGGCATATCAACTGCCAGGATGGTCATGGTGAATTATAGTGATGAGATCAACGCGGACATAGTTCTGACGATCAGGGAGGTATCAGGAGTCGAGATAATCGCTATGGTCGAAGACCTGAGGCACTCCAGGTTTCTGAGCTATGCCGGCGCCTCCAGGGTTCTCTCGCCCAAGACGATGCTGGGAACGTTCGTAGCGCAGATATCAACTCCATCCTGCGGTGAGTGCGTATTTCCCGGGGCGGTCCAGCTCTTCGGCACGCTGAGCCTGGCTGAGGTGCCTGTGTTTCCCGGCAGCCCTCTTGCTGGAAGAGCCATCTCAGATCCTCTCCTGATCGAGACAGGGGCATATGTTGTCGGGATATGGAGGAGGGGCGAGTTCACACCCAGACCTGCAGGAAGCGATCTCCTGTCCAGCGGCACAGTCATTCTCGCGGTTGGGGCTTCCGAGCAGCTCATGCGTCTCAGGCTGCTGGGCGCTGGAGATGATAGGGGCATGAGGCTTCTCGTCGTGGGGTATGGTGACGTGGGACAGAGGCTGGTAAGGCTCCTGTGCGAGCATGGGATCAGG
>NZ_JANIHG010000003.1 GCF_024518575.1 Methanothrix sp.
TTCCGAGCAGCTCATGCGTCTCAGGCTGCTGGGCGCTGGAGATGATAGGGGCATGAGGCTTCTCGTCGTGGGGTATGGTGACGTGGGACAGAGGCTGGTAAGGCTCCTGTGCGAGCATGGGATCAGGCCTGTGGTTGTGGACAGGCGGGATCTGGCCACAGACCGGTTCGAGCATGTCAAGGGCGATGGCTACTCAGAGGATGTGCTCATCAAGGCCGGCATAAAGGACGCCTCATGCATAATGATCATGCTGAACAACGATCATGATGCGATATACGCGACACTTGTCGCCAGGAACCTGAACCCGGGTGCGTTCATAATATCCAGAGCAAACCATCTCCTCTCCACAGAGAAGCTTTACAGGGCCGGAGCTGACTACGTGGCATCGGTGCCGCTGGTCGCGAGCAAGATGCTTCTCACCATGGTCACACCTGCGAGCGAGGATCTGACGATACTCCACGAGGGGCTGGAGCTCAGGAGGTATGAGGTTCGCAGGAGATCTGCGATGGCCCACAGGACTCTGAGGGAGGTGGCGCTCATAGAGCGCTTCGGCTGCACTGTTGTGGCGATCGATAGGGCAGGTGATCCGGTACTGAGCATCTCAGGAGAGACCGAGATCCTGCCGGGAGATGTGCTGGTGCTCCTCGGACCGCCGGGATCGATGGACAGGTTCAGCAGGACCTTCGGGGATGGAGGATAGATGCAGGCAATTCTTCCGGCGCCTGAACGAGACAAAGCTTTGGGCATGGAGATCTACGTCACAAGGACTCCAGGCATCGGCGGGGTTATACGCGCGGTCCCGGAGGATTTCATTGTGGAGGAGATCTTCGATGATGATCGTTACGAGGGCGGAAGGTATCTTGTCATCGAGGTTGAGAAGCGGGACTGGGATACGCACAAGCTCATAAGAGAGATCTCGAGGGCCCTCAGGATAAGCCAGAGGAGGATCAGCTTCGCAGGCACTAAGGACAAGAGGGCTCTCACGAGGCAGAGAATGGCGATCATGAATATCGATGAGGAGGCCCTGAGTGATCTGAGAATCCCGGATCTCAGGATCTCTGTTCTTGGAAGAACAAACAGGCCTCTCGGCCTTGGCGATCTGAGGGGTAACCGCTTCAGGATTGTGATACGAGACCTAGCTGTCGATACGGATTCAGCGAGGGAGCGCATGGAGCGCATAACCTCTGAGATCTCAGAGACAGGCGGCGTTCCGAACTACTTCGGTGTGCAGAGGTTCGGCGAGACCAGGCCTGTGACGCATCTTGTCGGCGAGGCCATCATAAGGGGAGATCTGGAGCGTGCTGTTTTCACATATCTCGCGATGCCATTTCCTGATGAGCCCGAGGGGACGAGAGCAGCACGCGAGGAGCTCTGGGAGTCAAGGGATGTCAGATCCGCGCTCAGGAGATACCCGAGACATCTCACATACGAGCTGGCAATGCTTAACCATCTGGTATCCAATCCCGGGGATCATGCAGGCGCTTTGAGGGTCCTCCCCGAGAACCTGAGGAGGATGTTCGTTCACGCATACCAGTCGTATCTGTTTAACAGAATGCTAAGCGCTCGCCTGCAGAGATGCCTATCATTCGAGCCGGTGGAGGGAGACATCGTCTGCTTCTCCAGGAACGGGATGCCAGACGTGAGCAGGACGGAGAAAGTGACAGCTGAGAAGGTCGAGGCAGTGAGGAGGCTGTTCGAGAGAAGACGCGCGTTTGTCACCCTCCCTCTCATCGGATACGAGACAGAGCTCGCTGATGGAGAGCAGGGCGAGATCGAGCGCCAGATCCTGGAATCTGAGGGTATATCCAGGGAGAGCTTCTCAGTCGCTCTCTTTCCGGATCTGGGCTCACGCGGCGCAAGAAGACCTGCTCTTTTGCAGGTCGATCCGATGTTTGCTTTAAGAGAGGCGAGCGTATGCATTCAGTTCTCCCTGCCAGCCGGATCCTATGCCACTGTTGTGCTGAGAGAGTACATGAAGGATAAGGGATAGCAATTGATGCATCACATGGGGTGCGGATATCATGATAGATGGAAGACCAGTGCACTTTGATTTAATGCCAGATTTGCTGATCTCACTACGCAAGCCGGACCCGACATCCCGGCTACGCGATAACAAATATTAATATTAGCAGGTAGACCTGATATCTATGTTCAGATGCCACTGGTCTCATGCGGCCCTTCTGCTCGTACTCATGTTTTTCTTCACATGCGGAGGGCTGGCCCAGAACGTAACCGCCGATCAGCCTGCTCTCGAGGGCATATGGAGAGTCTCGCTCGGTCAGAAGGCAGTGACCATGGTCCTCCACCAGTTCGAGGGGCAGCTCTTCGGATCCGCCAGCTCCTCTGAGGAGTCCTGGAACGGCGTTGTTATGGGGTCGGCGAACAGCAGCTCCCTGGAGCTGACGATCACGCTCTTGAGAGAGGGGGGTCTCGCTGAAATAAAACTGATCGGCAGCTGCACAGACGAGGAGATGCGCGGAACATTCTACAGGGCTGACCACATCGGGAACGCGGAGAGCGGTGAGTTTGAGGCGATCCTGATAAATCCGGATACCTCTGGGTACACGCCTGTCAAGGAGGCGCAGCCAGAGATCGGTACCGAGTCCTCAATCACATCTGATAACACATCATCCTCCTCCGGGACGCAGGCAACGGGCGGACAGAGCAGGTACACAGATGTCCACTCCCTGGCGCACCTCGTGCCTCCTGCAGCGGGCGTGATTCCGCCGGGCATCAACATGGGCGGAGCTGGCGGCATGGGGATGATGGGATAGATGCTCTCTCATCTAAGGATTTACGATGTAACACATACGATGAGCAGCAGGCTGCCTGTGTATCCAGGAGATCCGGGATTCTCCAGAGATGTGCTGAAAAGCCTGGAATGGGGAGATCCGTACACGCTCTCAGCTCTCCATCTCAGCGCCCACGCAGGCACGCACATCGACGCCCCTTCACATTTTATCAGAGGCGGCAGATCCGTTCATGAGATACCCATAGAGAGGCTGATCATGATTGTTGATCTCATCGACACCGGGATTGTCGTGGATTACGGGGATCTATCGCATCTGGACCCTCTCGCAGATGGCGTCATCTTCAGAACAGGATCTCTCATGGGACGGATCTCAGAGAGCGCTGCCAGAGCATGTGTGGATCTCAAATTAAAACTGATCGGAACAGATGCGCTCTCAGTGGACAGCTCAGAGGATGGTGCTGTGCACAGGACGCTGTTATCGAATGACATACTGATCCTCGAGGGGCTCTCTCTCGAGGGCGTTCCGGCCGGCATGCACACACTTCTCTGGATGCCGCTCAAGATCGAGGACGCTGAGGCATCTCCGGTGAGAGCCATCCTGGCTCCGGCTGAGTGGCATCAGTGGATCCGCTGAGCTCTCCAAATCTAATTCATGAGGGAATGGTATGGATGCTGATCAACCAGCAGTGTATGTATTTGATGATAAAGGTCGTATCAGATACCTGAGCAGGACCGCTGAAATGCTATCAGGAAGTCTTTCGAGATGCAGATCCATCTATGAGCTCCTGGGGGCATCATGCAGCGACTCCCTTGCCTCTGCAGTTGTATCTGATGCTCCCTCGAGGATCAGGGCGCGGATAGGCAGCTCCAATTCTGAGATGCCCCTCTCTGTTATTCCCCTCAGGGATGCCGACGGCTCCACGGGGCTTATGGTCATCTCAGACATCTCTGGCTCCTTTGAGGAGGGGAGAGAGGAGCGGTGGTACAGGACCGCGCTCGACAGATGCAGCGATGCTATAATTTTTGTGGAGGCTGCAAGCAGAAGGATCCTCGATGCAAATGCGGCCTTCCAGGAGCTGCTGGGGTACCCTCCTGAGGAGGTCCAGTCACTCTCACTCTATGACATAATGGAGCAGGACAGGGAGGAGATCGATGAGCTCCTGAGGCACGCTGTGAGCCGGGAGACCGAGAGCGTCCAGGCATACAGATCCATCGACGGCTCGAGCATCCAGATGAGGGGTAGGTTCAGCCCGGTCGAGGGCGATGGAACTCTGTGCGTGATCCTATCCCCCTGTGAGAAAGAGGAGCAGATCCAGAAGAGGGATGTGCTCCTAGCTGGCGTCGCCATGGCTGCAAACCAGCTCCTCACAGTGGATGGATTCGAGACGGGCCTGATGAACGCGCTCGAGTTCCTCGGGTCTGCAGCGGATGTCGATCGTGTTTACGTATATCAGAACAGCGAGTCCGGGGATGAGGCCGTGCTCAGGTTCAGGTGGGAGAGGGGCAGCGTCCCCGCGAGCCTTGACGATAGGATTCGCTACGATGAGCTGCCGCGGTGGCGCGAGCGTTTCCTGAAAGACAGACCTGTCCATGGGATAGTGGACGAGATGCCTCCACAGGAGAGGGATATGCTGAAATGCCGCGGCGCGCGATCCGTCCTGATCTTTCCCATAACCATCAGCGACAGGTTCTGGGGGTTCATAGGCTTCGAGGACTGCGAGCGCGAGCGATCCTGGAGCTGGAACGAGATATCCATACTCATGCTTGGTGTGGCCAGCATAGGCGGCGCGATAGCGAGAAGCGCAGCTGAGGAGAACCTCCGCAGGAGCGAGGAGAGGTACAGGGAGCTCGTCGAGAGCGTTAACAGCATAATCCTGCGGCTGGACAGAAGAGGTAACGTGAGGTTCATCAACGAGTTCGCCCAGCGGTTCTTCGGCTACTCGGAGAGCGAGATCCTGGGGAAGTGCGTTATGGGCACGCTCGTCCCTGAGATAGAGTCGACGGGAAGGGATCTCAGGGGGATGATCGCGGAGATACTAAAATCCCCGGAGAACTACAGGACGAATGTGAATGAGAATATAAAAAAGAGTGGAGAGCGCGTCTGGGTGGCCTGGACGAACAAGCCGGTCGTCTCTGAGAGCGGAGAGCTCGAGATTCTGTGTGTCGGAAACGACATAACAGAGCTCAGGCTCGCAAAGGAACGGCTTGAATCAACGAACCAGAGGCTTCTCGAGATAATAGAGTTCCTTCCGGATGCAACTCTTGTTATAGATTCAGATGGAAATGTGATGGCGTGGAACAAGGCTATGGAGGAGATGACAGGGATCCCGAAGAGCGAGGTGCTGGGGAAAGGGAATTTCATCTATGCCATGCCATTCCATGGATGCAGGAGACCGATGCTCATAGATCTTGTCATGAGATACGATGAGCGTATCGCATCCCTGTATGAGAATCTTGAGAGAAAGGGCGATACCCTCTACGCCCATGTCTATGTTCCGTCGCTCTACAACGGCCGCGGTGCATATCTCTGGGTTAAATCCTCTCCCCTCCGGGACAGCGATGGCAGGCTTGTGGGCGCGATCGAGTCGATGAGGGACATCACCGAGAGCAGGATGGCCGAGATGGAACTGCTCAGGAGAGACCATCTTCTTGCCGGCTCAGCTCTTGCTATAAGCAGCCTTCTCTCTGGAGATGACTATGAGTCGTCGATAAACGAGGCGATGCAGATTCTGGGCATGATCTCAGATGTGGATCGCGTCTACGTCTTCGAGAACCATGAGGGCGGTGAGCCACAGCTCTGCCTGCGGTTCGAGTGGTGCAGGGACGGAATCAGAAGCTGGATAGACGATCCGATCTTCAGGAGTCTCTCGTACAGCAGGTTCCCAGGATGGTACGAGCTCCTCAGCTCTGGCAAGGTCATAAAGGGCATTGTGCGTGATCTTCCATCCCCTGTGAGAGAGATCCTTGAGCCGTATGGCGTTCTATCCATCCTCATCGTCCCGATCACGGTGGGCGGGAGGTTCTGGGGTTTCGTCGGAATCGATGATACAACTTTCGAAAGAGTATGGACCGATGCCGAGGTCTCGATCCTGGTCGCCTCTGCCAGCACCATAGGCGAGGCGGTGGCGAAAAATGATGCCATTGAGCGAATGCGGCTCCTCGAGTCCGCAGTGGTAAACAGCAACGATGCGATCGTCATAGCCGCACCTGATCCATCTGACGGCATGCCCAAGATCATTTACGTGAACGATGCATTCACCAGGATGACAGGATACGGGAGAGAGGAGGTGCTCGGAAGGTATCCTGATTTTCTTGAGGGGCCAGAGACCGATAGATCGAGGACTCTGGAGATCCTGGAGGCGGTCAGGAAGGAGCTGCCCGTGAACCAGGAGCTCATTAACTACAGGAAGGATGGCTCGATGTTCTGGGTCGAGCTGAACATCTTCCCTGTGAGGGATCAGAGAGGCGAGGTCACCCACTGGGTATCGATACAGAGGGACACGACCGAGAGGAGGCTCGCCGAGGAGCGTCTCAGGCGGAGCGAACTCCTGATGAGATCCATGACGGAGAGCATACCCTTTGGATTCTATGTGCTCGACAGAGCGACAAAGAGGACTCTCTATCTCAACCACAGGTTCTGCGAGCTTCTGGGCGTTGAGGATCTCGAGGAGGATCTCAGAGCTGGAAGGCTGGATGGCAGCGGTCTCTTCTCTCGGATACGTCTGGTGCATCCGGATGCTGGAGAGTCCCTCCAAGAAATATACGATAGCACCGATGATGCTGAGATCGAGATCAGGACATCAGATGACAGGGTGATAAGGGTTTTAGCGACGGATATCAGGGATAGATCCGGGAGGTACTTCGGGAGGCTGGGCATCTTCGAGGATGTGACTGAGGATATGAAGGCGGCTGAGGAGCTCAGAAAAGCGAAGGAGGCTGCTGAGGAGGCTGCGAGATCGAAGGCCGAGTTCCTTGCGAACATGAGCCATGAGATCAGGACCCCCCTGAACGCGATCATAGGCATGTCAGGGCTCCTGCTCAGAACAGGCGTCACCCAGGAGCAGAGGTCGTATGTCAGCGCGATACAGAGCAGCGGAAATGTGTTACTTGAAATGCTCGCTGAAATACTAGACCTCTCGAAGATCGAGGAGGGGAAGCTAGAGCTCGATTCGAGCCCCTTCAACATCATGGAATGCGTTGAGTCATGCATTGATATTCTGTCCGTAAAAGCAAGCGAGAAGCAGATCGAGCTTATCTATCTCATAGATGAGGATGTGCCGGAGCTGGTTCTGGGCGATGTCACAAGGCTCAGACAGGTGCTGATCAACCTTCTTGAGAACGCGATCAAGTTCACAGAGAGGGGAGAGGTCTTCCTGAGGGTGAGCTGCCGGCATATGGATGAAGGTCTGTCGGAGCTCCACTTCTCCGTCAGGGATACCGGCATAGGGATTCCTGCGGAGAAGATGGACCGCCTATTTCATACATTCAGCCAGGTCGACTCCTCGATCACAAGGAGGTACGGCGGAACAGGTCTGGGTCTTGCGATCAGCAAACATCTTGTTGAGATGATGGGCGGCAGGATCTGGGCTGAGAGCTTCCCTGGAAAGGGCTCGACCTTCCACTTCACGATACAAGCAGGGGTCTCAGAGCAATCGCAGGAAAGGAGCGACCTGCTGAAGGGGAGACGCGCCCTGCTGATCTACAGAAACGATACCGCCAGAAATGCGCTCAAAACGCTGCTCCTCTCTTATAATATCGATGTCTTGGATGCGCCCTGCCTCGACGAATCTCTTCTGAAGGGAGAGTTCGATTTTGTGCTTGCAGAATCTGCTGAAGGCAGCGATATCATGAGGATAAAATCTGCTCTGCCAGGCACATGGGTTCTCGCGATCACGGATCTGCTGAATCCAGATATTTCACCGGAGATTCCGGCGATCCCGAAGCCTGTGAAGCACTCGCAGATGATCTCAGCGATGATCAGCGCCATTGCTGGGGAATCAAAGGAGTTGATCGCACCTCAGGAGGTCGGGAGGAGCGACCTGAGGATACTTGTCGCTGAGGATAACCCTGTGAACCTGAAGGTAACACTCATGATGCTCTCACATCTCGGCTACAAGGCAGATACCGCTCGTAACGGTCTTGAGGTTCTCAGCGCCCTCGAGCATCGCGATTACGATCTCGTGTTCATGGACATACAGATGCCTGATATGGACGGCCTGGAGGCGGCCCGGAGAATACGGGAGATGCAGGGATATGAAGGGCCATGTATCGTGGCGATAACAGCCTATGCCCTGGATGGTGATAGGGAGAGGTGCATAGCAGCGGGAATGGACGATTACATAACCAAGCCTGTGACGATGGAGAAGCTGAAGGCAGCGATCGAGAGGGTGGAGGATGGTTGTGCTCTTGACCGTTCGGCTCTCTCCAGGCTCAGAGAGCTCCAGGAGGCTGGCGAGCCGGATGTGGTGGCAGAGCTGGGGGCGATATTCCTAAGCAACGCTCCATCAAGGATCGCATCGATGCACCAGGCCCTTGAGAGGAATGATCCAGACGCTCTTTACAGGGCAGCTCACAGCATGAAGTCGGCAAGCGCGAGCATAGGGGCGCATCGTCTCTCCAGGATGTGCGCGGAGATTGAGGCGCTCGGAAGGGAAGAAAAGCTTGATGGTGTGGGGGAGAAACTGAGAGCTCTGGATGAGGAGTTCGAGAGGGTCAGGAGAGAGCTTGAGAGTATTGCAAAGTGAGATCTATTGCCAGCACAGGTGGAATCGCACGCGCCATCTGTTCAGCATCAGCTCACATGCGGGCTCCTGTACCCAAAGCACCCGTTTGTACGCCTGCTACCTTATCATCACCCTGCCAAGGCTCACCAGAAACAGTGAGAGGAAGAACCAACCCAGGATCCCCTCCAGGATCACAAGGTACCTGTAGATGCCAGAGGGCCTGAAGTCCACGCTGCTTGTGGAGTAGAGATACACCAGCGCGCTGAAGTAAATGCTCTCATGAAGTGATGCTGGTGTTCCCTCAGTTGGCGCGGCCTCCTTAAGATGTTCCGGATTCTCCTCTCGAGCTGCAGGCTGCCGGCGGATTCCCTTTCCGAGGTAGAAGGCCATCCCGAATAATGCCATCAGCACGATCGACCACAGGAAGGGGTAGCTCGGCCTGACCCCATACCCACATGTTATCCATGCGAGGTAATCGATGATCTTTCCCCAGCCGAGAGGCTTTCTGAGCTGCGCCTCCCTCCTGTAATCGTAGTAGCAGTCGTCTGCATCCTCAAACCACTCCAGCCCCTGGTAGTTCTTGACCAGAGCCAGATATGTTGCACCGTCGTAGAGGATATGATCTTTTATGTGGGACCAGGGTGCTGTGAGCCTCCTGAACTCAGCGCCCTTCAGGTTTATCCTCGATGCGCTCCCGAATGTGGTGTTGTCCAGAATCAATGCATCGATGCTCGCGCTGTTCAGGTTGAGATCGCCCATGAAATGAGTGCCTGCGAAGTTTGCGAGACCCTCGAACTGTGCCAGCCCGAAGATCGCATCTCCCTCGAATGTCATATCGCCTAGGTAAACAGCCTTATCAAACCTTGTGAGGGCGAAGTTCGCATCACCTTTGAACACAGACCCATCGAAGGATGTGTATCCCGCAAAGCTCGACATGCCGAAGTTCGCGTCTCCGTTGAACTCCGCATTCATGAAGCCGGCCCCGTCGCCAAATTTTGTGATCAGGCAAAGAAAATCTCCGGAGATCCGGGCTCCGTAAAAATCCGCAAACCCCTGGAATGAGGAGCTGGAAATGTGCAGACCCTCAAGAAACGAGCTGCCGGCAAAGTACCCGTAGTCGTCAAAGACTGTGTGGTTCATCTCAGCAGCTCCTGAGAACGCGGCTCCGGAGAAGCTCGCATCACGCTTGAATTGGGCGCCCTCGAAGCTGGCATCCCCAGAGACCTCGATCAGATCGAAGAACGCGCCCTGGGAGAACACAGATGATGCGAAATTCATATCGCCGATCCGTGTGCCGGTGAGGTTCACATCCCCCTTGAACTCCAGTCCGCTGAGATCTGCATCGCCGATCTCCGAGTTTGTGATAACAAACTCCCTCCTCACAATCCGCGGCTCTATTCCGGAGAGGTTCAGGCATCCCGAGACCGTGACGCCATCAAGCATAACAGGCTCTCCAGATATCACCTTCTGCCTGATCTCATCAGCCGCGACTGTAACTGCCGACGAGTCTGATTGTGTGCTGATCAGCAGAAACAGAAGAATCAAGCTCCTGAGCCGTAAGATCATCTTCTGTAAATTGACAGGCTACATATCTAAATCTGGCGGAATGTGCAGCAGTAACTCGCAGTTTCACATAGATCCGGATGTGCAGTAGCGAAAGATATGGTACTGCGGCTGGCCCGCTCAGATCATCGATGCTGCGGTCATCAGGGCGCCTGATACCAAAGGTATCGTGAAGTTATCGTCCACAGACCTGCCTTTCACGAAAATCGGCACCGAGTCAGCAATGGTCGCGCCTGCAGCTCCTGCCAGATATACATGTGGTGGAAGGTGCGTGACGCCGGAGAAGAGGAAGCCGAGAAGCATGCATACCGAGAGCATTGCCGCTGAAACGATCCTCGGTTTTCTCTTCCTCGGGGTACTGGAATCGCGCACGTTTGATCCCACGACCACAGATCCGACGATGCCGCTGGCTGCATCGCCTATGCAGAGCATGAGTATGGCGAGAGCTGCGATCATCTCGCTGAAGAGAATCACAGTCAGAAGACATCCTGATATGTAGAAGAAATAGCCTGCCACACGCCCCTCTTCGCTCTCCCGAACCTCAGGAAGCCGTATCATCCCTTTGAGCCTGAGCGCTTCCAGAACGACTGCAACAGCAAGAGCTGTGGCGACGAACCCAACCGTTATGCGCCAGCCGACACTGAGGAGGAGGATTGGCACAGACAGGCCGGTGAGATGTATGGACTTCCTTCTGATCTCCTTGATCAGGCAATAGCGCCAGTTCTCAGCGGCCATCATGCTTTTACAGGTGCGCCGGCCTCTGAGAAGCAGAGAGCTCCGGATAGAAGATCCCTGATGACATCAACAGCTCTATCAGCTCCAATCCTGATCTGCTGCATCGTGTCCCTGTCCCGCACTGTGACCGTTCCATCCTCGAGAGTCTGGTAATCGATGGTGATGCAGTACGGAGTCCCGATCTCATCGTTCCGCCTGTACCTCCGCCCGATGGATCCTGATGTGTCGAACTCCGCGAGCATTCCGCATCTCCTGAACGCATCGAAGATCTTCCTTGCAGGCTCGATCAGCTCATCCTTGTCCATGAGGGGGAGAACAGCGACATCCACAGGGGATATGCCGGGCAGGAACCTCAGGACCACCCGGGCCTCATCCTCGAGATGCTCCTCATGATAAGAATGCTCGAGCACTGTGTACAGGATCCTGTCTATCCCGAAGGAGGGCTCGATGACATGCGGCACCACCTCCTCGCCGCGAATCTCCTCCTCGATCTCCTCCACAGATACGAGACTCCTCTCGATCTCGTACGTCTCGCCGTCCACGGTGACCTTTATTGTATCATCTTTAAGATTCGAGAGATCCATCGACTGGAGGGCCTCTGCTATCGCCTTTGCCCTGCCCTTGAACCTCGGCCCCAGCGCCTTCATATCAGGCTTTACAGCGATCCTTTTGCGCCTGACGGGCTCGGGGTAGTGGACGAAAACGCTCAGGTTCGCCTTGCTCAGCGCCATGTGAGACCTGAGATCGTAATCCGTGCGGTCTGCTATGCCGACGATCTCTATCCAGCCGAGACGGTCGAGCAGGACCTCAGCATCCCAGCAGTCAGCGGCATAATGCGCCATCTCATCTGCCTTGTGCTGTCTGAACCGAAGGCGATCTCTGTCAACGCCAACAGCCACCAGGTACTCATAGGTCCTTGCGACGAAGTATGCGAGGATCTCGTGTGCTATGATTCCGCGCTCCACGGCCTCTCCGATGCTCATCTCCTCGACCTGGCCGCGCTCCTGTGCTTCCCGGGAGTAGAGCCTCAGCCGGAGATCCCTCACCTCGGAGAATCGCGGGTGCCGCTTGCTCCTGGGATCTATGAAGACCTCTGCCTCGGCCTGGCTGAACTCCCTGAGCCTTATCACTCCCTGCCTCGGAGATATCTCATTTCTGTAGGACCTCCCGATCTGGACAGCGCCGAACGGCAGAGAATCACGGTAGTACCTGAGAAGCCTCTGGAAGTTTATGAACATCCCCTGCGCCGTCTCAGGCCTGAGGTAGGCAGGATGCCTGTTGCCAGGGCCGATCGCGGTTCTGAACATCAGGTTGAACTCGTATACCTCAGAGAGCTCCCCACCGCACTCTGGGCAGGTGATATCGTTCTCCCTCATCACCCTGTAGATCTCCTCCGCGGAGAGCGCGTCAGGGACCTCCACGATGTGCTTTATGAGATGGTCCGCTCTATAGATCTCCTTGCACTCCTTGCACTCTGTGAGGGGATCTGAGAAGCCGCTGAGGTGGCCGGATGCCTTGAACACCTCCTCGATGCCTATCGTCGGGCACTCGATCTCTGCAAACCCCTCTCCTATTACGAAGAACCTCCTCCAGATGTCCTCTATCCGCCTCTTCAGCCTGGCCCCGAGAGGACCGTAGTCGTAGAAGCCCGCAGCACCACCGTAGAGCTCGAAGGACGGCCACATGAAGCCACGTCTTCTCGCCAGCTCGGTCACCTGCTCGTACCTGTCCATACCAAAATCCTCCGATGGTAGGATCGCACTTGATAATTTAACCTTTATCCTGGGCTAGAGGTTCTCCAGGCTGTTTCCGAGAACAGCGGTCCACCACCATCTCGCCATGTCCACTAGATCCTTGCTGAAGGCTCCTGATAGCCTGTACTCGCCTCCTCTTATGGAGATCAGGCCTGCACCCAGAAGCTTGTTCCTCATGGCATAGAATGCCGACCTGCTTATTCCAAGCTCTCTGATCATGCTCTCCCACTCGTTCGTCTTCAGCGGATTTCCCTCACGCATCCTCTCCTCGACGATGCCCAGGAACCTCCTGCCCCTCATCGCGGTCGTCTCGTCCTTGAATAAACGCAGCATCAGCTCGTGATACGGATCCCTCGATCTGCTTATCATGTACTCCGGCTTCGATCTCACCTTGATCGTGGTCGCGGTTCTCGGCGCATTCTTGATGCTGGTCATGGTCTGAAACCCCTGTTATCTGCATCCATACAAATTCTGCAGTTCTGCAGCCTGATGATATCTCACCATTGAGACAGAAGATGTGGGCCACCATAATTCATACGGTGAACACGCCCGTGAACGTTGATTTTAAGACAACTCGGTTATTTCGAGCCCACTCTCCTGCAGCACGCTTATCTCCTCCGCGGTCTGTATCTTCTTGTGACGAATCTGTGAGCTCTGTAGTCCCTGCCCACAGAATCCCCGACGAACCTCTCAACCCTCATCTCCCTTTCCCTTCTGCTTCTAGCCATGTAGACAACCACCAGGTAGTTCAGGGCAAAGAATGCAGGCAGCATAAGGAGACATATCAGCAGGATCTTCCACATCTCCATGGAATGGTGTATACAACCACCACTATAAAGATGCATGTTGTTGTGCCAGTGAAGATCTGCGCTCTTATCGAACATCTCTCAGAATCGCGGTTGGCTTCTACATGCACGAGCGCGAGTTGAGTGAAGATCTGCGCTCTTATCGAACATCTCTCAGAATGGCCAGCAGCCCCATATTCGCATAAGCATCCTGTAACTCTGATGCACTGCACATATTGCAGTCGGGTTCTGGCACGGTTTTGAGACTGCCTTGCTGCCAAAAGAGTGGGTTGCAGGTCTGCAGAGTGGTCAGCCATGATATCGACCCGCAATGATACACAATGATACAGGCTATGGCCTGTAATTCATAATTGCCCAAAAGCTTAAGTGGATACTGGATAGAGCTGCTCACATGCCTGGGGATCGGCTAGTAATATGGCCGGCTTACTTTGATCTGGAGCGGAGCAGGGATCAGGGCCGAAGGGTCGCCACAGCTGATGCGGTGCGCAATCCGAAGCTGGAGGACATATTCCGAGTCTCCGCGGATCTGGGCCTGGATCCTGTGGTGGAGCGGGAGAAATGCTATCCCAAGAGCTGGTACGACCAGCCCGGCAGGGTGCTCGTCCTGAAGAAGGGCAGCAAAACTAAGACGCTGAGGAGCATAGCGAGGGCGCTGAAGAGGAGGAGATCCTAAGGCTCCTGGCAGGTATCGATCTCCTCCACCATCTCCCTGCCAGCGACGACCTGGTCTATGCTGTGAACTGCGCCGCCGAACTCCTGGATGAGCTTCTCCACGGCGAGGTAGTCTATGTTGTCCCCCTCGATGGTGACCTTCACCGTCTCCGTCTGCCTGTCTACCTCGAAGATGCTCATGTTGACCCCCTTAATGCCTTTGAGATTGCTGAGCACGTTCGCGAGCTCTATGATGGTGGGCTTGTGCGGCTTCAGCACATCTAGAACTATGCGTCTTATCGTAATACCTCCCGAATTCTGGATCGATCGTATACATTAAAAACGTTGCATACTCGGATCGCGATCGTGTAATTGCTTCCACTGACCTTCTGCCTGAGAGACGCTGTTAGCTATATCTGCAAAATTATATAATCGAAACTTGAATATCGGATAGATCTCTCGGATCGCAATCATCCACAAGTACAGATCTCTTCCATTACACATTCCAGGCAGGGGAATGGCAGAGAAATGCTAAACTTTTGCTTCGATCACGCTCTTCGACTCTGCTATGAACCTCTCCACGAGCTCTCTGGCCACCTCGTCCGGGTACTGGACAGGGGGATGCTTCATCGTGTAGGATGAGATCTCCAGCAGGGGTCCGCCGATGCCTCTCTCGATCGCAAGCTTGCATACCCTTATCGCATCGATTGTGCAGCCTGCGCTGTTGGGCGAATCCTCTACAGACAGCCTCAGCTCCAGGTTTATGGGGACGTCCCCGAAGATCCTCCCCTCCATCCGCAGGAAGCAGACCTTGTTGTCCTTCTGCCATGGTATGTAATCACACGGCCCTATGTGTATGTTCTCAGGATCAAGAGGCGCATCCAGGACAGACTGAACAGCCTCCGTCTTGGATATCTTCTTCGATCTCAGACGGTCCCTGCTGAGCATGTTCAGGAAGTCTGTGTTTCCTCCGACGTTGAGCTGGTAGGTCCTGTCGAGCCGGCAGCCTCTGTCCATGAAGAGCTTTGCCAGCGTCCTGTGGACTATTGTGGCACCGATCTGCGATTTTATGTCATCCCCTACAACAGGGATGCCCCTCTCCTGGAACCTCATCGCCCATTCGCGGTCAGACGCTATGAAGACAGGCATGCAATTTATGAAAGCAACGCCAGCATCCAGGGCAGCCTGCGCATAGAACCTCGTCGCTCTCTCAGATCCCACAGGCATGTAGTTTATCAGTATCTCAGCGCCGCTGTCCTCAAGCTCCCTTCGGACATCGCATGGCGGCTGATCAGATACGACGAATGTGCTCTCCTCAGGGTAATCCATCATGTGCGGCGCCACGCCATCGAGCACCGGGCCCATCCTGACCTCGACACCCTTGTACGGAACATCTGGATAGAAAACCTTGGTGCAGTTCGGCCTGGCAAATATGGCCTCGCTTATATCATGACCCACCTTCCTGGCATCGATATCGAAAGCTGCCACGACATCTATGTCGCCTGGTCTGTAACCGCATATGTCGTAGTGCATGAGGCCAACACATTCCTCTGCGCTCCTGTTTTTGTAATATTCAATGCCCTGGATCAGAGAGCTCGCGCAGTTGCCCACCCCTGCTACTGCCAATCTAATCTTTTTCAATACCTATTCCCCTCCTGGAATCCCTGGAAGCTGGAACTCTGAGACCGACTCACGCTATTTAGGTAGACGTATATAACTCTATATGATGTATAGCTTCAGAGATCCTTTTATAGGTTGAGGACCGGCCCCAGAAGATCATTCAGCGCCCTCTCGAGATTCGACCTCATGGACTGCATATCAGACGGGCTGTACGGGAGCGTATGTCCAGGGAGTGCCAGGCGCTCTCCCTCCACGTGGATTATCAGAGCTGGTTTTCCAACAGTCTGTGCCATCCCCAGGCCGTACATGACATCTGCGTCTCTATCTGTGAGATCTGCAATGACCAGTCTTGAACTGCATATCGCACGCCATGCCTGCCTGAGGGCGATCTCTGTCCCTGTTATGCCTCTGAGCAGCACCGGCTGGACCCTGAGGTTATCGAGAGCCTCCGCGACCTCATCGTATACCCCATCCCCTCCCGCGGGAGAAAGGATCGCGCAGCTGTTCTCCAGGACGTATGGCGCGGGTCCGAAGGCCGGCCTCAGTCTGAGCATGCTGAGCATGCCCATGAAGCGGAGAAACTCTGAATCGACATGCTCTTCGGCTATCCTTCTCAGCGCATCTGCGCGATCCGCAGATGGCATATCAAGCATATCCGCAGGGAACTGGAGCAGGAAGGGGTCTTCGAAGCCGAACTCCCAGCTCGCCTTTGAGAGAGCCTGGTCTGCGGCGAGCTCGAGGTGCTCCGCTGAGATGTACATCGATGAGAGGTTGCTGGGCCTGAACTGCGCGATGACAAGAAGCTTGCTGCGGTCCAGAACGACCACGATGCTGCATGGCAGGGATGATCGCGCGATCCCGCGCTGCAGATGTCTCGAATCTGAGATCTCATTGACGAAGCCGACGAACTCGTCGAGAAGAGCATCAACCTTCTCCTGTGTCTCAAGCGGCATCGTGCCGCCCTTAGTTCTCATGCCCCTGTGGATCATAACTCCTAGCAGAGCATTTTAGGTATATGAAGCTGCCACACAGAAGATTGGAGGATGCATCCCCGCATGAATCCTCACGGAGATATGAGTTCACAGCCCGCACATCGCAGAACTGGGGTGATCGGTCTTGGATGTTGAGATCAGGCGTTCAAAACGCAGGCAGAAGACCATCGAGATTAGGCTCAGGGGAGACAAGATAGAGGTCCTTGCTCCGGCTGATATCTCCGATAGGGATCTCGAAGCGCACATCGCCAGGTTCAGTAGCAGGGTGGAGAGGAGGAGATCAAGAGATGAATCCCAGCTGGAGCAGAGGGCCAGGCAGCTCAACATGAAGTACCTTGGAGGTGCAGTCTCCTGGAAGAGCATCTCATACTCAGATAGAATGGAGAGGCGATATGGATCCTGCACACCATCTGATGGCACGATAAGGATAAGCTCCAGACTCAGAAGCATGCCGGTCTGGGTGGAGGATTACGTGATCGTGCACGAGCTCGCGCACATGATCGAGCCGAACCACGGGCCGCGATTCAGGTCGCTGGTGAACAGGTATCCTTTAGCTGAGAGGGCTCGCGGATTCCTTATGGCGATGGATATGTGCAGGGGGAAGAAGGAGGCGTGAATGCGCTTAGGCATGTGCAGCCGGATCGTGAATACCTCAGTGCCATACTGCTGATAAAGCTGGGATGGGCTGACATACAGAATATCAGACCGAGGCGGAAGAATGGTGAATGTGTACCCCCCATCAGAGGATACGTATCTCCTCATGCGTGCTGCGACCTCTGAGGCCAGGCCCGACGACTCTGTCATAGAGATCGGCTGTGGCTCGGGGGTGATATCGGCGTCTCTGATTGGAAGGGTGAGGAGCATACTTGCCACGGATATAAACCCTCATGCTGTAAAGGCTGCGGCATCTCTCGGCTTACCCGCGGTCAGAGCGGATCTGTTTCATGGGATAAGATCGAGATTCGACCTCATTCTCTTCAACCCGCCATACCTGCCGGAGGAGAGCGAGCTTGACCCGGATCTAACGGAGGATCACTGGCTTTCAGCGGCGCTCAATGGCGGAGCTGATGGGAGAGAGGTGATAGCGAGGTTTCTGAAAGGCGTGAGTGATGTAATGAGCCCGCGAGCTAGGATACTCTTGCTCATATCATCCCTCACTGGGCTTGAGGAGGTCATGGAGCTCGCCCGGGCGTCGGGCTTCACCACAGAGATCGTGGCCAGGGAGAGATACTTCTTCGAGGAGCTGTACGTTCTGAAGCTCAGAAGTTCAGCTTTACGATAAAGACATGGGCCTAAGGCCGGTTGAGATTCAATCACACCTGCCAATCTCCAAAAGATATATCACACCTCCCATGTACCCTCAAAGCATGCCCATACTCAGAGATATGTCGATTCTGGTAACTGGCGGCGCAGGGTTCATAGGATCTCATCTTGTCGATGCACTGATAAAACACAACGAGGTTACAGTCATAGACAATCTGAGCACGGGGAAACGGGATTATCTCAGTGCGCACGAATCCAATCCGCGTTTCAGGCTCATAGAGGCAGATCTGCTCGACAGGCTGGAGGTTTATGATGCTGTGAAGGACAAGGACATTGTGTTCCACCTCGCTGCCAACCCATCTGTGGCAGTGGGCGAGACCGATACAAGGGTCCACCTCGAGCAGAACGCCCTCACCACATACAACCTTCTCGAGGCGATGCGCCGGGCGAGGGTCAGGAGAATAGCGTTCACCTCCACATCGACTGTTTATGGTGAGGCGAAGATCATACCGACGCCAGAGGATTACGGCCCGCTGAAGCCGATATCGCTCTACGGGGCGTCGAAGCTCGCATGCGAGGCGATGATATCATCGTACTGTCACACCTTCGATATGCAGGCCTGGATATACCGCTTCGCGAACATAGTGGGAGAGCGCGGGAATCACGGCGTGATCGTGGATTTCATAAGAAAGCTCAGGACAAACCCGAACGAGCTCGAGATCCTCGGATCAGGAGCGCAGCGTAAGTCCTATCTCGATGTCAGGGACTGCGTGGATGCGATGATCCACTGCGTTGAGCATGCGGACGAGCAGGTGAACATATACAACATAGGCTCTCAGGACACTGTAGATGTCAGGGAGATCGCGGATATAGTCGTCAAAGCGATGGGTCTGGACGGCGTGAGGTACAGATTCACAGGCGGGATCGACGGGAGGGGCTGGAAGGGAGATGTGAAGCTTATGTGTCTGTCAACAGACGCGATAAGACAGCTCGGCTGGAGGCCGAGGCTGAGCTCACGAGAGGCCGTGGCCAGGGCCGCAGAATCGCTGCTCAGGGAGATCCGCGAGATGCCGCAGCCAGGAAAAGATGGCCGATCCATGTGATTCAGCGAATCACATTGGCAGAGCCAATTATCGATGTCCAGATGTCACCTGCGCTTGCATATCCGGTCCAACCGTGCTGTGTTGGATAAGTCCTGAAATTCGTAACCGGAAGGCCATTAGGGGTAAAGATGGAAATTAACCAAGAATCGATGCCTAGAGATGGAATTCTGAAAAAGTTATCCAACACAGCAGTTCAACCGTACCAAAAATTTTGTGGATGCCCGCCAAACTTCAGCCGGGCGATGAGATCTACCAGATCCTCTCCCAGCCGCCGTCCTTGGGCCTTATCCTGTATGTCTTGCCCTTGGCAAGAAGATAATTGTGGAGATCTGCCGCATCCCTGAAGAAGCGCTTATCGTGGAGGTTGTTGTATATATCCTCTGATGTAAAACCGCTCAGCTTGCCCCTTCCGTAGATAATCCTCTCGATTGTGTAGTATATATCATCAAACTTCCTGATCGGCCGGGTCCACTCCTTGAACTTCATCAGACCACCATGCGTGATGGGTCGCGGCTGAATATCAAACTTTCGTCCCGTGCGGCGTCAGCGTCTGGATCATCTCTGTTCCCGTGGAATCTGAAAGAGATCGCTGATTCACTTGAAGAGATCAGGCAGAATCGTGAATCCCGTGATACAAACAAAGATCTTCGTGGTCGCATGTTGTTAGAGGTAGCCCAGAGGATCGAGGCCACCATTCGATATGTAAAGGCCAAGATATTTTGCCGATAAACATCCACCACCCAAACATGGGACATGAGCACCTGGAGAGGTACCGCGATATAATACCTGATTTCAGTACATTCCTGGATTTCATGAGCAGGCCGCTGCCTGTGACCGTCAGGATAAATACGCTGAAGACCTCGGTCCAAGAGCTGTTAACCAGGCTTGATCGCGCTGGGATCGGGTATGAGCGCATGCGATGGTATCCGCTCGGGTTGAGGCTCGATATGGAGAGGCCGGGAAGGCTTATGGAGTTTCAGATGGGGCTGATCCACATACAGGAGGAGATCTCAATGCTGCCTCCGCTGGTCCTCGACCCGCAGCCAGGCGAGCGGGTTCTGGATCTCTGTGCAGCGCCCGGAGGAAAAGCGGCGCAGATCAGCATGCAGATGTCGAACAGGGGGATGGTGGTCGCGAACGACAGCTCCTCTGCACGCATCGTGCCGCTGAGAGCAAATCTGGAGCGGCTCGGCTCGGTCAACGCTGTGGTCACATCTTATGATGGAAGGCGCTTCCCTCAGTACACATTCGACAGAGCGCTTGTTGACGCCTCATGCTCGAGCGAGGGCACCGCTCGAAGGTACCCTGGAGTGATCGCGAGATGCTCTGTGAAGAGGAGCATGGATCTCCAGAGCCTACAGGTATCGCTCCTGCGCAGGGCGATAGAGCTCACAAGGCCTGGCGGTGTCATCGTCTACTCGACATGCACATTCGCGCCTGAGGAGAACGAGGGAGTCGTCTCGAGGGTGCTCGATATCGCTGATTTGGAGAGCTTCACAATCCCAGGACTCCAATCAAGCCCGGGTCTTGTATCCTGGAATGGAGTTGATTACGGCGAGGAGCTCTTGAAATGCAGAAGGTACTATCCGCATCAGAACGACACGGGGGGATTCTTTGTCGCGAAGCTCCGCAGAAGGTTTTCAGCTGGTGAATAAAGATACAGTGGTATCGATGTGGGTGGAGAGGTTTGGAATCCCTGAAGATGTCTTCGAGGGATTCAGCTTCTTCAGACGCGGCAGAATGATATGGGCGTTCAGCCTCCCAGAGATCCCGCCGTTCAGATGCGAGAGCATTGGGATGAGGGTTATATCGATGCGCGAGAGCCCGTGGAAGCCAACAACATACGCCCTCCAGCTCTGGGGACGGCATGCGAGAAAGAACGTCATCGATCTGGATGATGAGATGGCGAGACGCTTCTTCGCGGGCGAGAGCCTGGAGCTGAGAGCGCAGGTGGATAGAGGTTACGTGGTCGTCACGCACATGGGCTCTGTGATGGGGTGCGGCCTGTACACGCCCGGAAGGCTGATCTCGCAGCTCCCAAGGGAGCGCAGGATTCTTGAGATCGATGATAGATCCGCATCAAGATATGCACAGCCTGAGGATGCGCATCATGAATGCTCAGAGTGAATCCTACAAATACGAATCTCCAGACCGCGCGATGCTGGACCGCGATCTGATGCGATCCCTCTGGCGCAGCCCGATGAGGCTTTTCTCCCTCTCACGCCGGCTGCAGGAGAAGTGCTGCGGCAGAGAGATAACCTATGTCATAAACAGGAACATCAATTTCACAAACATATGCGTTGGAAGCTGCAGATTCTGCGCATTCAGGAAGGAAGATGGTTACATCCTTACACATGAGGATCTCCTCCGGAAGGCAGAGGAGGCTGAGAGGATGGGCGCCACGGAGATCTGCCTCCAGGGCGGGCTGGCGCCAGGATTGACCCTGGAGGACTACTGCGAGATGCTTGAGGTACTGAAGTCCAGCTATCCCTCGATGCATCTCCATGCCTACTCACCAATGGAGGTACTTCACATGTCGAGGGCCTCCGGCGTGGATATCAGGGACGCGCTCCGCGCTCTGAGAGATTCCGGCCTGGATTCGATGCCAGGAACCGCTGCTGAGCTGCTGGTCGACTCTGTGAGGCGGCAGATATGCCCTGATAAGCTCAGCACAGCAGAATGGTCTTTTATCATAAAATCTGCACACAGGATGGGCATACCAACGACATCGACCATGCTCTACGGTCACATAGAGAATTTCGAGGAGAGGCTGAGCCATCTGGAGATCATCCGCTCCATACAGATGGAGACCGGAGGGTTCACAGAGTTCGTGCTGCTTCCCTTCGTCCCGGGAAACACGGAGCTCAGAGGGGTCGCGAAGACTCCGGATATCCTTGAGAACCTGAAGATGCATGCACTGGCAAGGGTGGCGCTCTATCCGCATATCAAGAACATCCAGGCGAGCTGGGTGAAGCTCGGCAGGGAGGTCGCAGGAGCCGCAATGGAATGGGGAGCCAACGACCTCGGCGGGACGCTCATGGAGGAGAACATATCGAGATGCGCAGGATCCAGCGAGGGGCAGTACATGTCACCGGATGAGTTCAAGGATCTGATAAAGAGGCATGGGAGGATACCTGTCCAGCGGGACACGCTGTACAGGAAGATTTGCTGATATCTGGGCGTGCGCAAAAATCCCTCGAATCTTGGTGCCGACCTCGAGCTCAGTATCCTCTCATTATCTTCACCACGATCCTCGCGATCATGTAGGCGATCAGAAACACTATCACGTAGAAGAGTATCTCAGCGATCTCCAACCACGCAACCTCCTTTTATCATCAGTCGAATCATATCAACTTCTTCTCACAGTGTATGGAAGCAGCCCACCTGCGATGAGTATATCCCTCTGACGCCTGCTGAGCTCCATCCGGAGCGGGATCTCCTGATCTCCAGCAATCGCCTTTACCTGTGACTCCCCGCTCTCCAGGGCCCGCCGGATCTCAGGAATGGTTATGCTCATGCCCTGATAGAGGCTATCGTAATCGGATTCCCTGACGAAGTAGAGCGGCAGTATCCCGAAGTTCACCAGGTTCGCGGCATGTATCCTCTCTATGGACTTCGCTATGACCGCCTTCACCCCAAGATACATCGGACACATCGCAGCATGCTCCCTCGATGATCCCTGGCCGTAGCTCACACCCGCTACAATGATGTTATGCAGTCCCTTATCACGGATCTCCGCCGCCCTCCTCGGGAACTCCTGGTCTAGCGGCTCGAAGACGAACGTCGAGTACTTCGGCACGTTCGACCTGTACTTGAGCCGCGAGCCGGCTGGCATTATGTGATCCGTGGTTATGTTGTCCTCTACCTTTATTGTGACGACCCCTTTTATGCTCTCAGGCATCGGCGTGTTCCTCGGAGGCTCGCCTATGTTCGGACCTCTGAATATCCTTACTTTGGCCCTCTCCTGAGCTGGCTTTGGAGTTATGATCATGCTGTCATCTATCTCAAACCTCTCCGGCATCTCCACCCTCGGAAACTCGATGCCGAGATCTGATGGATCGACAAACTCGCCTGCTATCGCAGCTGCAGCCGCGACCACGGGGCTCGTCAGGTAGACATTTGCGCTCGGAGTTCCTGATCTGCCCTTGAAGTTCCTGTTGCTCGTTCTGACCGAGACAGCATCTGTGCCCGGCGACATGCTGTTGCCTATGCAGAAGCCGCATGCGCTCTCGAGGATTCTAGCGCCGAAGGCTATGAGATCGTCAAGTGCGCCACTCCTGGCCATCATCCTGAGAACCTGTCTCGAGCCGGGGGCGACCCCAAAGCTGACGCCTGGCGGCAGATGCCTTCCCTTGACCATTCGAGAGACGGTCATCATATCAGTGTATGACGAGTTTGTGCAAGAGCCTACGAGCACCTGGTCAACACGCATCCCCTCAACATCGCGCAGTGGGACCACATTCCCAGGGCTGTGTGGAGCGGCAACCAGCGGCTCTAGCTCCGAGAGGTCGATCTCGATGGTCTTATCGTACTCTGCACCTTCATCAGGTGCAAGCGGCATCCAATGCTCAGGCCTGCCCTGTGCCGCCAGGAACCTTCTGGTCTGATCATCGCTCGGGAATATCGATGTCGTGACGCCCGTCTCAGCGCCCATGTTAGTGATCGTCGCCCTGTCAGGCACGGTGAGCCCCTGAATGCCCTCGCCAGTGTACTCGCAAACCCACCCCACATTCCCCTTCGTCGAGAGTATCTGCAGCACCTTCAGTATGACATCCTTCGGGGTGACCCAGGGCTGGAGCTCTCCTGTCAGATGCACCTCCATCACCCTGGGAGCTGTCAGGTAGTAAGGCCCGCCGCCCATGGCCACAGCCACATCGAGCCCACCAGCGCCTATGGCTATCATCCCCAGGCCGCCGCCTGTCGGGGTGTGGCTGTCCGAACCAAGCAGCGTCTTTCCGGGCCGCCCGAACCTCTCAAGATGTACCTGATGGCATATGCCATTGCCAGGGCGTGAGAAGTATATGCCGTAACGCTCAGCGACCGACTGTAGATACCTGTGATCGTCAGCGTTCTCGAACCCGACCTGTATCGTGTTGTGATCAACATAGCTCACAGAGATCTCTGTGGCTATGCTCTCGAGTCCCATCGACTCGAACTGAAGATACGCCATAGTGCCGGTCGCATCCTGTGTCAGGGTCTGGTCTATCCTTATGCCTATCTCGCTTCCCGGCTCATATGTGCCATCCACGAGATGATCCCTCAGGATCTTCTCAGTAAGGGTGTATCCCATCCAGTTGCCCTCCCCAAACAGTGATCTCCAATTCAATCTTCCGTATCAGGGACCTCTTCAGCATCTCACATGCCCCGTAGAGCGTGACGACTTCCCTCCGACGCTGTGTCCCGCCTCGATACGCCATCTGTATGCTGCGTGTCCCATTAATCACACAAACAGCTGGCGCTCTGCATAGCGAATGGATGTGGCGCAGAAATTTCCAGCGCTCACAGAGCTGTTGGATGTCGAAACTGCTGATACATAATTCCGAGCCAATTGATATACACTTTTCTGTTGTAGTCCGGAAACTGAGACCGCGACCATCATGCGCAGTGCAGCATCTACAAACCATAGGCGTACCGATCCGGCTAATAGCCAGCATCTGCAAAGCCCAAATACCCTCTCCCGAGACTCCCTCCGGAGCGATGGAAAGGTAAACTTTCCGGCTCAGTCGAACTGTATGCTCTTGTCCATTCTGTAGGCCATCGCAAGGCATGCGGCCTTCAGCTCACCCTCCGCGTTTCTGACCTCTATGTTGTAGGTGGATATCCTCCGCGTTCTGCTGACCTCTCTCGCCTCTGCGTAGAGCGTCTCATCAGGAGTTGCAGGCCTGAGATAGTCCACTGTCACGCTTATCGCCACAGCGACTGTACCGTGAGAGTTCGCAGCTGCGCCGAATGCCTGGTCTATCAGGGAGAATATCGCCCCGCCATGGACGGTTCCGAAGAAGTTTTTGTTATCATCGGATGGCTCCATCTCGACCTTCGAGTATCCCTCCTTCAGCTCAACCAGCCGCATGCCAAGCCTTCGCGCGAAAGGCTGCTCATCGACCTTTGCATGAAGCCTCTCCAACACCCCAGGTGGTTCCATGGGTGATGCTTGTCCAAGGATGTACATAAAACCCATGTTCTTATGGGCCCTTATCTCCCAGAACGTCATTTTGCGGGGCGATCTGGCCGGCACACCTCAACTAGGGCACCTGCCACATCCGGAAAGCTGAGAAACGGGACGAACAGCAGTTGTAGGGTCGTGACCGCAGAAGAAAAAGAGAAACAGAGAGCTGCAGGGGGCATCAACCCCCTGGGCTTCACTTCGGTGGCCAGTAGCTCTTCATCCAGTCGACTATGCGCCCGGAGTCCTCTGGACCAACCAGAATCTTCACCTTTCCGCCGAAGAGATCCTCGAGCTCGCCGCTGAACTTCGCCGCCATGCCCGGCAGAACAATCGACGGATACTTCATCTTCGTGAGGTCGAAGTCGGCTTCCTTGAACGCATCGACGATCTTCTGCGGGTTCAGCTGGCCGCCAGCGACAGATGCCTGCACGCCGATGCCATCGGTGTTGATGGACATGATGTAGGCGTCGATGTTGTTCGAGGCGACATCCGATTCCACTGTGTAGTATGTGAGGGCGAAGTTGGTCGTGACAAAGACGGGAGACTCCTCCGTCGGGTTCCCGACCTTGTAGATTCCCGGCTTGACCTGGACAGGTCTTCTCGGGTCGGTGTAGATGTTGTACCTGAGATGCATGTCAGGCATCACGCAGTGCGGCTCGATGCAGTGCTTGATCATTATCGAGGCGCCGCGTATGACAAACGTCGCTGTAAGTATCGACTCCCAGTAGGCAGCCCTCACTGGGTCCTTGGTCGTGAACCATGCGTTGATGGGCAGGGCGATCGTCGGGTATGCGATATCCTTCTGCCCCTCCTCCAGCGCCGCTCTTCTCAGCTTGAGAAGGTTGTGCAGCGACTCCTGGAGCTTCTTGCCGTTCGGAGCAGTCCCGAAGTCCAGCACCAGGTCATGGATGCCCATCTGCTCAAAGGTAACAGCCATCGATTTGAGGCCGTCAAGATCGAAGGGCACGCTTAGAACGACCGGCACGTTGAACTCGTGGACGAGCTTTGCTACCTCCTGCCAGTTCTCCTTGTTGGCTGCGTAGACCAGCGGCCTGGTCTTGGCTGCGACCTCGAGGCCTGCCCTCAGGACCTTCGGATCGAATGAGCACAGGATCATCGGATAGTCTGTGGTCTCCATGACCTTCTTCACGCACGCTGCGAACTTCGCGGGATCGCCAGAGGTCGACCGGACGGCGATCATCTCCACGCGTTCCCACTTGCCTATGTAGAACTTCTTCCAGGTGCTTATCTTCTTGACGCGCTCGACGAGCGCTGCCTCCTCCATTGTATCTGTGACATCGTAGGCGAACGGCGGCTTGTTGAAGAACGTCATCTGGTGGCGGTACATGACATCCTCGCCGCCGACCTTCAGCTCCTTATCCCCTGTGCCAACATATACAAGGCGTATCTCAGGAGCGACTATGGACTTGAGCGTCTCGTACTTCTTCGCGTACTTCTTCTCCTCGGCCAGCGGTGTGCACTCCTCAACGCGCTTCGACCTGTCGATCAGAGCTGCTGCAAACGCCATGCATGTCTGCAGCCCGCACTTGCCGCAGTTGGTCTGGGGAAGATGTTTGTAAAGATTCAGGGGGCTCTTTTCCTTCATCGCTATCAGACCTCCATCTTGACCCAGTTGGTAATATCAGGAGTCTGCGCATCTATCAGTCCCATGAGAGTCTGTGTGATCTCCTGGAGGTAAGCGACCGCCATCGGATGCATCATCATGAACAGATCCACACCGGCCATCGCGAGCGAGAAGCCTGTTATGATCTCCCATATCGGGCCTCTGAGCATCCTGTCGCCCCAGTCGGAGTCCTCCTTGTTGGGCGAGCGGACCATCCAGGCCTCCCTCACGCCCCAGGCGTTTGTCGTGCCTGAAGACATCGGGAATGTGAGCTCCTCGTCTCCCTTCAGGGCACCGAGCCTTATGCGCTCCATGTTGGTGTACGCGAAGTCGAGACCGTATGCGAGAGCAGCCGTGGTCGGATCCATCACTATCGACTCCCTGGGAACTCCGGCGACCTTCATCAGCTTCCTGTTGAGCTCCTTCTGGGAGTTGATCTCGAGCTGCGTCCATGCCAGGCAGACATGTCCGTTGTCAACGCACGCCTTCCCGATCTTCTCCCAGTCCATGTTCAGGTTGGCGCTTGCAATGAGCGCGCGCTCGCCCTGGGCGACCTCAGCGGCTGCCTTGAGCACCTCAGGATCCTTGTCCGGGTTGCCCGAGCCGCCGATGCATATCGGGACGTCCACAGCCTGGAGAACCTCCTCAACGGTCTTCGCAGCCTCTCTCGGCGGCGTATCCTTCAGGAGCGGATCTGTGCTGATGAGGTGTATTGTGACGAGATCAGCGCCGAACTTTTTGACAGCCTTCTTCGCCCACTCGCCGGGATCGTTGATGACATCCTCGTAGTGCATCTTGACTGCCTTTGCCATGCCGATGGGCATGTCGAAGACGTCCATCGTGACCACGGGCCTGTGTGGCATTGGCGCATCGTAGAAGAACGGCAGCGCCTTCTCCCCGCCGATCTTTATCGTGTGACCTCTGCTTCCTCCATCAGCCTTCGTGGCTCCAAGCGTGACCTCCTGGATCGGGTACTTCCAGGTATCATCGATTCCGACCTGGAACTTCGCCTGGACCAGGCTGGTGGCAACCTTCCACTCAGGCACCTTGGCTGCCGCCTCCACCACCGCAGCTGGAGCTGGAGATATCGCGTGTGCAACTGCAGCAGGCTGCAGCAGAGCATCGACCGGATATCCCATGCTCCTGGCGAACTTTACGAGCTGCACCGCGATCTGGGCAACCTCCTGACCGAAGTAGTAGGCGAAGAGCGGCCCTATCCCAGCAGCTCCTGTATCTATCTCGATCTCTATATCGCCCTCGATGGATACACCCTCGATGGCCTCAACGCCATATTCCGCCAATGTCTTGTTCAGATCTGATAATTTGATCTTCTTCTCCTCTGCCATATAAATCACCCTTTAAATACCCAGAGCCTTGACGACATGCTCCTCGATCTCCTTCACCGAGGGGGTGTCATCAGGCAGGTTGATCAATGGGTCTCCCACCAGATCGAAGTTGGCTAACCTCTCATCGTAGGGGATCGTGCCGATAACATTGAGGCTCACGGACTTGGCGTTCTCGATGATCTTCTCCCTGTTACCCTCTGTCACCTTGTTCGCGATGACGTAGAGGTTGTTGTACTTGAGACCCAGCTCCGCGGCCAGTTCCCTGATCCGCTCTCCTGTGGTGAGACCACGTCTGGAGGAGTCCGTCACCACGATCAACGAGTCCAGATCCGGGATCACCTTCCTGCTGAAGTGCTCGAGGCCTGCAGCTGTGTCTATTATGGTGATATCGTACTGATCTATCAGCCTGTCCATTATGCCTCTCAGAAGATTGTTGACAAAACAGTAACACCCCGAGCCCTCGGGTTTGCCCATGACCAGGAGATCGTAGCCATTCTCCTCCACAAGGATCTCGAAGATCTTCGCCTCGAAGAGCCTCTCCTTGTCCGTGTCAGGCGGTGTGGTGTACCTGGCCTCCTGCATGAACTCCCTCATGTCCCCGACGGTCTTCGTCACCTCAACGCCAAGAGCATCGGCGAGGTTTGAATCCGGATCTGCATCTATCACAAGAACGCGGTATCTTTTGCCGCTTTTGATCAGATATCTGACCAGAAGAGCGGAGACTGCAGTCTTGCCAGTACCGCCCTTGCCCGTTATCGCTATTACTCTCCCCAAGATCGAGCCTTCCTTACTTCTTCTGCTTTATGACTACTTCCTGAATATGTACACTCGCGCCTCTGAGCTCCAGGATTATGCCCTGAGATCCGCCGGCTGCGGGCATGGCAAACGCCGGGGCTGCAGCGGGTGCAGCAGCCGCAGGAGCTGCAGCAGCGGGAGCAGCCGCGGGCGCAGCCGCCTCCTTCTTCTTAAGCACTAGCTTCGCCATCTTCAAAACCTCCCTCTCTTTCTCCCTCACAAAAATATATGGTAGACAGGTGTTCTACTTTGCCAGAACCACCTTGTCTATTGTTATCTTCGCGTCCTTCAGCACCAGCTTTATGCCAGCACCGCCGGCTGCGGGCATGGCAAACGCCGGGGCTGCAGCGGGTGCAGCAGCCGCAGGAGCTGCAGCAGCGGGAGCGGCCGCGGGCGCAGCCGCCTCCTTCTTCTTCAATACCAGCTTGCCCATTTCAAAATCCTCCAACTCACTCTAGCACGCCATCGGCCTGGAGCGCCTCGACAACCTGCATGAACTGCCCCTCGCTCATCAGGAGCTCGTTCTTCACGTTGTCTGTATCGATCTCGCCTCCATACTTCTCGATGAATGCTATGACCTTCTCCTTAAGCTCGTCGGTGACCTCCTCGAACTTCCAGCCCTCGGTTATCTTCTTGCCATCGACCGGCCTAACGACACCAGTGACGACTGGATGATCTACTTTGAGCAGGAACTTCTTAAGGGACTCGAGATCTTTCGCATCATCCTCTGTGGCGATCTTGTCGTACATCTCCGCGGGTATGCCCTCCTTCACCCTCTCCTTGAGCCTCTTGGACATCCAGACGATCCTGCGCCAGCCGCCGTCCGCCTGGAGGAACTTCGGGGAGAAGTAATACAGCACGCCCATTCCGAGGAAGCCGACTACCTGCTTGCCACCGCCGGTCTGTCCGGCCATGGTCGAGAACGGCAGGCCGTTCGGAGCAGCGCCCTTGAAGTCGCGGTCAGCGATGCCTATGCCGTCGACCTCGGGCATGTAGAATCCGATCGTCTCGAAGCAGCCGCATGATGTGTGGGGCGCATCGAAGAAGGTGTACAGCTTCATCACTGTGTACTCGCCGCCGGACCTCTTCGCGGCCATCTGGTTGATGCTCTCGTACTCTCCAGTGATCGGGTCCTTCAGCCCCTCCTTGGGTATCGGGAACTGCGGGCCCTCGGGGTCGACCTTGGAAGCAGCACGCCCATCGAACCATGTGATGGCGCCGCAGAGCGATGGCCTGTCGGGCGTCACGACGCAAGCGCTTGTCGGAGCGAACGCCTGGCAGAGCGTGCATCCGTAGAAGACATCGACGTCTTCATCGTGCAGACCCTTCGCCCTCTCGTCCCTCGCCTTGTAGACCTGCATCGCCTTCTCCAGCTCCTCCTTTACCTTAGCCGGATCTGTGATGACGGTTACCTCCATCTTCTCGATGAAGGGCATCTCGGCCTTGTACAGGTTGATGACAGGCTTGAAAATCTGCTCCCATGATGTGACACCCTTCTTCTGCAGGCTCTTGCCCAGCCTCATCCAGATATCGTACCTCTGGTTGAGGTGCATGAGGCCGCTTATGTAGGAGAGCAGAGCATGGTTGCGCCTCTCTATGATCGACTCCAGGTCCTTCTCGATCTTCTCGCCCGCGACCTTGAATATCATTCCGAAGGGGATCGTTGAGCCCTCCTTGACATCCTTCAGGTCAGGCCCGATGATCGTGACCTTCCCGTCCTCCACCTCGTCCATCGAGGCTGCAAGGGTCAGCTCGAAACCGTCTGCCTTCGGGCCGCCCATCTCTACCCACAGGTCTTCCTTCCTTATGCGCTCCCCTTCGTACATCGGGGATATGTCCAGTTGAATCTCTTCAGCCATTTCTACACCTCTCCTAATACCAAAATAAATTTTGGAATTATTATTTCACATCACTTCTTCAGTATTGCGATCAGCTCATCGATCGCCTCGTGGTATCCTGCCGAGTCGAACGCCAG
Organism: Methanothrix sp.; assembly: GCF_024518575.1. Classification (GTDB taxonomy): domain Archaea; phylum Halobacteriota; class Methanosarcinia; order Methanotrichales; family Methanotrichaceae; genus Methanothrix_B. The sequence goes on from NZ_JANIHG010000003.1 coordinate 30,869, forward strand.
GTTCCCGAATGTCATATCCGCGTTGACATGGTAGTACCTGTCGATGGAGATCCTCTTGATGTCCCTGTTGAAGTGCTTCAGAGCAGAGAACATGGCGTTGGCGAACTTGTAGAAGATACCCATGAAGATCACTACGTCATACTGTCCCTGCCCATCAAGGCCCTTCCAGTCCTTGAAGCGCAGGTAGTTCGTCAGCGGATGCAGGCCGATCGTATAGACGTTAGTCATGTACCCCCTCTCGAGAAAGCCCTTCACCGTGTGAGCCGTCGCTGCAATTGGCATGTTCTTCGCCTTGGCGATCTCGATCGCCTTGTCGAACATGATCGGGTCATCGAAGAGCTCTGCTCCCACAACAAGCAGCGGCCTCTTGGCCTTCTTTATGATGGCGCCTATGACCTTTACGGGATAGGTTTTTGCCATCTCGGGCCCGGGGATCTGGGCCATCTCAAAAGGTATGGGGTTTTTGGTTGTGTCGACTGCCATTTCCCTCACTTCCTAACCCTGATCTTCCTCTCGATGTTGGTCGGATCGAAGCTCACGTCTGCCGGCCTGATCGGGCCCTCGACGATCTTCTTCGCCTTCCAGTCGATCTTCCAGCCGTACTTCTCCTCGAGCTCCTTCATCATCTGGTCCTTCCAGGCGAGCGGAAGCTCAGAAGCGTGTCTCACGAAAATGGGCCAGTCATCCGGAAGCTTCCCGAAATATTTCATCGATATATCGCAGTAGTGGGTCAGCTTGATCATTCGTCCAATGGAGTTGTCGCTGGGCCTGAAGCAGAGCTTGGCCATCATCAGCATGGCCTCCTCCTTTGTCTCTGCCACATACAGCATGTGCTCGGGGGCAGGCTCGATCCTGACCTTAGACCCATCTCTGGCATCTATGACGATCCAGTCCTCAGGCACGTCTGTTCTGGAGAGGAACGCCCTGCGGTATATCACAGAGTGCGGCTGCACAACAACGGGTACGCCGATCCTGTTGACTCCGGTTGCGATCGAGGCAGCCTTCTGAGAGTAAGCGCCCCACGCTATGCCGCATGCTCCGACCTTGGAGAGGATGTAATCCGCGATGTCATCGTAGTTTGCACGATGGTTCCTGTGAGCGAATATCGTGGCAACCTTAATCGCAGCTCCGTGTATGTGGGCATTTGCAACACATGATCCGATATTGCATATATTTCTGCCATCGAATGCGCCTGGATACTGCTCCCAGATCGTCTTGCCATCTGCATCAGTGTACAGGGACATATCCATCGCCATGCATCCGGTGGTCACAACAATATATCCTCTGTCGACGAACTCCTTGGCGATATCGTATGCCTCCTTAGTGCCATTCGGATAGTTGCTGCATCCGACAAGCGCAATCACTCCGGGGATTGTGCCGAGAACTATGGGAGCTCCTACTGCCCTGATCTCCGTATCCCTGACAGGTCCTCTGCCAGCCCTCATCTTGAACTTCTGGTTCCTGATGTACTCCCTGTTGGCGTACTCATACATCTTCAGGATCGGCAGATCCTGCCTGCAGACCTGCTCGCATCTGCCGCATCCAACGCAGACCTCGTATGTCGAGGAGAACGGCTCCAGGTTGCCCTTTGCGGCTTCCTCCATGAGATGGCTTATCCTGATGTGCGGCGGGCAAACGAATGCGCACTCGTTGCACTTTGTGCAGCTCGAGACCAGCTTCTTGAACTCATCCTCTGTAAGCACACTCTTGTTCTTGATATCTGCGCGCTTTGGCTTCACCGCAATGGCTGTCTTAACACCGACCTCTCCGGCCTTGACCGGATCCAGTATAACAACACCCGGCACCCTGAAGTTAACAAGATCATCCACGATCTCATCGACCGGGTCATTCGTCCTGTCCTTGAGGCCCAGCATAATCTTATCATTGGTGGCGATCAGGGGGATCTTCCGCTCCTCGCAGTCCTTCAGAGCATCGCACCAGACACACTGCTCATCGATCATCACCGTGTCCATGATGCCTGCCCTGACCATCTTTCTCCACCAGCCGATGGCACCGACAACCTTTGCCTTGGTTCCCACCATATCCGGAACCTTCTTCTCGCCCATACCCTCGCCGATCCTGGTGAGATCTATGGCCGTGCAGCAGACGCCACCTATATCGACCTTGTCCCAGAGGTTGTTTGCCTCGGTGTAGAACATAGCCTCGGCGCCGGCTGCAAGGTTGTGACCGTATGCGATCAGGACCGCCTTGTTCTGATCCAGTGTGCCCATGCCGATCTCGACAAGGGGAGCGTTCGGATCGCCGCGCGGCATGTTGTAGGCCACGATCTGCAGCATATCGCAGATCTCTTTTCCAAGAGAGTCTATCATGCCTGCGTGAAGGGCCTTGGACTCGAAGTCAACGTAGTTGCCCTCCTGGCCGGTGTGCGTGGCCGCCAGGAGCTGTGTGATCTGCTCCTCGCAGTACTCAAGAGCCTTGCCGAAGTCTTTCAGGCTCTTCGGCCTGATGCCGATTATGGTCTCAGTCAGGGGTGCGGTCACAAGTATGTCGGTGCCCATGTCGAATTTCATGTCACCGAACTTGTCAAGCGTCCAGTGGTACAGATGTCTTCCATGAGCCGTATGAGCGCATGTGCCCATCAGGCATGCGACAAGAACGATCTTACCGCACGTTCCAGCCATGTCTATGCCGCATGCTCCGCGCTTGTTGCCGGTGAGATCGCATGGACCGTATGTACAGAGTGTACATGTATCGTCTGCAGGCGCGTAGAATATTCTATAACGATTCAAAATCTTGAAGTCCCAGTCGCGCAGGGTTGCGATCTGCGGCTTCGGGAACGGACCCATCGGCTGGTCCCATTCCTCTTCCTCCTTAACGACAGCCCCTATGTTGATCTGGACATTCTTCATGTCCTCAACTGTAAAGCTGCCCTCGAGCTTTGCCATTGGGTTCTTGGCCTCCTTTCCTGTATATGCAGCTCCCCTTTTGCGCGAAGTACATAAAACCCTTTCGGCGGGCGGTTGTTTTATAAAATTGATAACACTGTTAAATATGTTTTAAGCAATATTTGATAATAAAAATAATAACAAAAAGCACATTAGATGCGATCATAATTCATAACTTTGATAACAAATCTGAATTTTTTGATTTAGAGCAAATTGATGTGATTATTATGATATCCACGCATCTTCGCCTTCCCTAAGAAGATACCGGAAATGGGATGTTGCATAACATGCACGCCCCTCTTTGGAGATATAGATGCATTCGGTGCTACATGCCGGGATCGCGAGTTGATCTGACCTCTAAAAGATCCCATTCGAGGTGAACCCATCGTGAATATCTGAGCGTCGTGAAGACTGAGGGCTTTCCTGCAGCTCAACATTCCTCCTCCAGCGTCCAGCTCGCTGATGTATCGCTAGGTTCAAATCATTGAGGTTCGACGGGCTGTGGATGAGAGTTCGCAGAAGCTTTGCGGCGGTTGAGCCGTGCGAGCATGGAGGCAGGATTCTTGAGCTTTCCCGAAGGCTCGGGGCCCAGATTCTTGACTTCAGCGCCAGCATCAACCCCCTCGGCCCCCCTCCCCTTGAGGATCTCGTGCTGAGCGAGCTGAAAAACATAAGCCATTATCCGGACATCAAATACAGCGATTTCAGAGAGGCTGCAGCATCATTCGTCGGCGTTGATCCTGAGAATATAGTCCCCGGAAACGGCTCATCGGAGATCATAAGGATCTTCTCAGAGGTCTGTCTCGAGGATGATGAGATCGCACTGATTCCCGCGCCCACCTTCGGTGAGTACGAGACCCAGTCGAGGCTTGCTGGCGCGCGCATCGTGAAAACCGACCTGGGCGTCGAGGCTCCAAGAGCTCTCGACTCCGTATTCGATGAACCGCTGCTGAGAGATGCAAAGGCGGCATTCTTCTGCAACCCGAACAATCCCACAGGTAAGCTCACGGAGAGAGAGGAGCTCATCAGGCTTGCCGAGCGTTGTGAGAGCCGCGGGGTCTTTCTTCTCCTCGATGAGGCTTTCATAGAGCTCTCAGATCCCGATCAGAGCCTGGCAGATCTCGCGCCAGATATGGAATCTCTTGTGGTCATGAGATCCCTCACGAAATCATTCGGCGTTCCAGGGCTTAGGCTCGGATTCGCTGTCACGAACAGATGGCTTGCGGATATCATGAACAGGGCGCGCATACCCTGGTCGATAAGCTCGATAGCGTCTGCCGTAGCTGTCCATCTTCTGAAGGATGAGGAGTTTCTGGAGAGGAGCAGAGAGTCGATCATCAAGGAGCTTGAATGGCTGACAGGTGCTCTCAGGAGCATAGGGCTGAGACCGCTCAGGAGCAGCACGAACTTCATACTCGTTGATGTAAAAGACACCGGACTGGGCTCAGGCGAGCTCGCAGATAGGATGCTGAATGAGGGTATCCTAATAAGAGATTGCAGATCGTTCGGCCTGGATGGCTACGTGAGGGTAGCTGTGCGAAGAAGGGATGAGAACGAGAGGCTGATCCTCGCGTTCAAGAATGTCCTGGAGGCGAGATGAGGGAGAGCTGCGATCGTTACCCGTGCCACTTCGAGGGACAGGACTGCACATTCTGTTTCTGTCCGTTCTACCCGTGCCTAGACGAATCTCTGGGGTGCAGGATCGACGGTGTCTGGAGGTGTGACAACTGCACGCTTCTGCACAGGCCTGACGTGGCAGCTGAGGTTGTTGAGGATCTGCTCAGAGGGGATGATATAGCTCTGGTCTGGAGGAGGGTGAGATCGCAGATATGACAGATCCAATATTGGTCCTAATCATAGCGCTTCTGATCGATATACTGCTGGGAGAGCCGCCGTCAGCGCTCCATCCGGTCGTTTTAATGGGGAAGATGGTAGATCTTCTCAGGCGGATGATGCCGCGCAGGAAGCTCTCCGGCCTTATGATCACACTGTTTGTTATCTTTGGAGCCGTGGCTGGAGGCAATGCCCTGATCCGCATCGCCCATGCTCCTGGCGATCTCGCCGGATCCCCTGCGATCGGGGATATCCTGGCCCTTCTCATGGCCTCGTATCTCCTTAAATCCACATTCGCATTCAGAAGTCTGATCGAGACCTCCAGGGAGATCGGCGGTCTCATCGATAAAGATCTCGATGCTGCAAAACGCCTCCTTCCGGCGCTGGTGAGCAGAAATCCTCTTACTCTTACACACGCCCAGGCCAGGTCTGCTGTAATCGAGTCGCTCTCCGAGAACTACGTCGATACGATCGTCTCTCCTCTCTTTTACTACGTGACATTCTCGTACATAGGCCTCGGCGTGGAGGCTGCGCTCGCCTTCAAGGCTGTCAGCACGATGGACAGCATGCTCGGTTACAAGACCGATGAGCTCCGCGAGATCGGGTATGTTCCTGCCCGTCTTGATGATATCATGAACTGGATCCCGGCGAGGCTGAGCCTGCCACTGCTGATGATAGCCTCTCCAGGAAGAGCGGCTGATATACTAAGGGCATGCATGCGATACCGCTCAGCCACACCCAGCCCCAACTCCGGATGGCCGATGGCAGCAGCTGCGGGCGCTCTGGGCACGCGGCTGGAGAAGCCCGGAGTATACAAAATACTTGATGACGGTCGGGAGCCGGAGAGCGAGGACATATCATCTGCCATCTCGCTCATCGGAAGGGCGATGATCCTTGCTGCTTTGTTATCGGTGTTGCTGCTCATCCCGCTCAGATGAGATCGACGTCCAAAAGGCCTCCTGCCGGTGATTCGGAGGATCAGCAATCTCGCAGGAAGATGTTGTGTCGGTTGGATTGGAGTGATTCAACCACATGAGCCCCATAAAATAAGATCGGATCTGTGATCGCTCACAGATCCCTACCATCCTGCCCTGAAGGAGTATGGCGGTTTGAGCCAGGATCTGAACGATGTGTAGTATCCTCCGAAGTCCGGCCTCCACGCCATGAATGAATATCCCTTCTGTATCGTGAAGTCCGCGTCGCTCGTGTCAGATGCCTGGGCGCCGGTATCGTAGATCACCGTGACCTTGACGCGCGCCTGCGTTGTTGCTATGTTCGGCGGTCGCCAGGTGAAGCTCGTCGCAGGTCCCATTATGCTCGCAATCGTGTGCGGGAATGTCTTTCCTCCGTCAGTTGAGTATGATAGCACCACGCCTGAGACTGATGCTGATGACGGCATCGTCCAGGTTATCGTGAATGGAATCTGCCTCTTCAGGACCTCTCCACCATTTGGAGTTATGAGCCTGACCAGAGTGGAGTCCATCGCCTTGACGAACAGCCAGGTCTCGGTTATATCTGGCGCACCAGCTCTCGTGAACCTGAATGTTATGACATGGCTGCCAGCTCCAAGCCTGGCCCATTCATCATCTGTCATCGACCATCCAGGATAGTACCAGCTCTTGGCGTTTATGCCTGTGCTTATTATAGTCCAGTTACCGCCATCGATCTTGTACTCTGCCTTGAGCAGATCCCATATTGACTCCACCTGGAATGTTGTGAGTACAGGCTTGGTCGTATACGGTACAGGGCTCGATGCTGGCTCTATTGTAACACTGTAATCCTTGCCCGCGAGAGCAATCGGAGATCCTGTGAGCAGAGATGCTGAGAATTTTCCGCTAACACGGTTCTCGGCCGCGTTTACAACAGTATCAGTGGCCGCGATCCAGTTATTGCCATCCCAGACGTAGAGGTTGAGCGAGTTCTCGGCAACGTATGCGAGATCTGCATCAGCGTAGGATGTGGTTATTGTGGCCACTCCGCCCGGATTGCCTGTGAGTATGACATCAAAGTACCTGATCGGTATCGCAGGCAGTTTCGATGCGTCGTATGGCTCCTCTCCAGGCATGTATGCAGCGCTGCCCATTATGGTCCCGCTGTACACAATTCCTCTCAGCTCGACCCTGATACCGGCATCTGGATTGTCGAAGACCACAGGAGATGCATTTGTTACCTTTCCGTTTATGGTCCTGGCCGTGAGCCACGGGGCGTAATCCACGGAGCCGATCACGATATTGTTCGGGCTCACAGGCTTGCCTTTATCCCTTCCGACTCCACCATCACCCCAGAAGCATGCCCTCGAGAGAATCGTTGACATCAGGGTATTTCTGAGGCCTACGCCATTTCTCTCTATGTTGTTGTATAGTATCAAGGGGCTTGTGTTTGAAACATCTATGCCGGTGCCGGTCGATGCGCCTGTGATCGTGAATCCGGTCAGAACCACAGAGGATCCGGTGATCGATACAGCGTTTACTGATGGAGTGGCTGCGTTAATTGTGGGATTATTTATGCCTACGAGCTTCAGCGTCTTATCAACCACAACATTCTCGTTATACGTTCCAGAGTATACCACGATGGTGTCTCCCGGGCTGGCATTGTCGATGGCATCCTGAATGCTGCTCTTGGTACAGCCAGATGGACATACAGTATAAGTGGCAGCATCAGCTGATGCAACCAGGATCAAAATCGCCAGCCAGAGAGGCAGAACTGAGCTTACCCCCCTTCTTGAAATCATAGCTACTCACCTATTTGCTTATTGAGTAATGATTATTAGCATGTTATATATATACCTTCCTGCAAAGCAAATCTGTACTTGGTTTAAAAAATATTATAAACTAAAAAAGTTATTAACATTATTATTTTATAGCTTTCCCTGCTGGGTATGGACAACTTTGCAGAGGAGCTGAAGGTGGAATCCGTAAATACACAACCTTTATCACGGGGGGCATGGAGAGAGTCTTATCTGCTGAACAAGCTCGATTTAGGAGTTGCCCTGATGGAGACCCTGGGAGATCTGATCCGCGGGCTCCGGGAGATTTCGCGCGCGGAGCCCGAGAGCGATGATGTTGAGAGAGTATTCGGATGGCGCCCTGAGTCCATACGGCTCCTCGCGCCCTCGGAGGATGAGAGCATCATGCACATCGTCTTTGAGAAGGGCGTGGTGCTCGAGGTCCGGTACTTCCTCAACGACAGCCTGATAGCCCTGGGGGACGATATGGAGATGCGTCTTATGCTCCAGGTGGATATCACCTCCAGGGTGGGATACAATGTCTTCTACTCAAAATACATTCACGGACAGGGATACATAAGGGTATCACTGAGGGATGTTGAGAACAAGATGGTCCAGAAGATCCTGGAGGACTACTATCTTCCAAGACTCAGAAGCATATTCAAGCCTGTAATTATTGAGTTCAGAGGTTTCTCAGACAGGGACTTCTTCGGCGTCGAGGCCGGGAGGGAGCACGGCTACATCTACTATTCCCCTGTGAGGCCAAAGAGCGGAGAGAACGAGGTGAAGATCATTGATGTGATCTCCAGACTCTACCATCTGGACTCTCTCCTGAGAAACAGAGATATCCCGCACCAGCTGGCGGAGCTCGAGCTGCAGATGAGCTTTCTGCCGAGTGTGATGTGGATGTGAGCGCCAGGAGCGACCTGGCCGGATGCACGGGATGCGGGTAACGAGAACTCCGTCAGGCCGGGATAGTGGAGCGCATAACCTGCTTTTCAGCGGGGCCTCTCCATCGCCAGTCTTCTCATGTCCGGAGGCATCTTCTCGATGGCGTAGCGGAGCGTGGTCCTGGGCATCTCGTTCTTTCGGGACATTACGTAGTTGAAGACCTCCTGCTGGTGGCACCTGCTGGCCTCCTTGAGAAGCCAGCCGCAGCCCTTCTGGACCATATCATCAGCGTCTCGGAGCAGCATATCAGCGATCTCGAGCACATCGCTCAGGAACAGACCTCTGCGCGCTGGAAGTATCATGGTCGCGGCTGCAGCCCTGCGCACCCACCGGTTCTCTGATGCAGACCAGCTCTTCAAATTCTGGATGTACGCAGGGTACATCTCAACGAATGTTCCGAGCGAGTGGTTGCAGAATGTATCGCACTTGACCCAGTTGTTGATGTAAGCTGTGACCCAGCGCTCGAAAACCTGAAAATCCGGGGGCTCGTAGCTCCTCCGGAGGGAGTATGCCCAGTCGAATGCCACGATCGCATCCTCTGTGTAATCCGTCTCCAGAAGGTCTTCGCAGAGCTCGAAGATCTCCCTCTTCCTCATGTGGCGGATCACCCTGAAATGACGCCTGGCGATCTCTCTTACCACAGGAGTCCTCACCCCGTAGAGCCTCACAGGCTCCCTGAAGAAGCGCTGCGCAGACTCCCGCGTTTCGTCGTCAGCGTTCTGCAGCAGCTCTGCTCTTATCAGAGATACGAGATCCTCGCACATTTCCTCTATGCTAGAATGTTCATGGGATTCAGGACTGCTGGATCTGCGATCCTCCACCAGCCTTCCTGATCTCCTCGGCAAGCATCGGCAGGAACGTCCCGACATCTGTGACCAGGCCTATCGCCTGGGCTGTGCCCCTGTCCATGAGCTTGGTGACGGTTGCAGGATTGATATCTATACAGAGCGTCTTCACGTAAGAGGGAAGAAGGTTTCCGGTCGCTATGGAGTGCAGCATTGTAGCCATCATCAGTGCCATATCCACTCCCTTCAGTGCCTCTGCCATCGCATCCTTCGCCTTCACCGTATCTGTTATGACCTCGGGAAGCGGCCCGTCATCTCTTATCGAGCCGGCAAGCACGAATGGTATTCCTTTTTTTATGCACTCGTACATTATGCCGCCTCTGATCTTCCCCTCCTTTATCGCGTTCTCTATCGAGCCGCTGGCGATGATCTCGCTTATCGCATACAGATGGTTTCTGTGGCCCCCTGATGTCGCATTTCCCTTCATGTCCATTCCCAGGCTTGTGCCGAAGAGCTGTCTCTCGATGTCATGAACAGCGAGCGCATTTCCTGAGAGGAGGATATCGATGTAGCCGTCTCGGATAAGCTGCGCGAGCGCAGGCGCAGCGCCGGTGTGGACCACCGCCGGGCCGCATATCGCAGCTATCCTTCCGCCCTTTCTCTTTGTCGCAACAATCTCTGCTGCGATCTGCCTCACGATCTCCACGCTCGGACGCTCAGATGAGACCTCATTCCTCATGAAGCCGAAGAAAGATTTCTCGCGGGGCCGCTCGGGTGGCACGACCTTCACGCCGGTGGTCCCCACGACGACCATGTCTCCCTTTTTTATGTGGTGTATCGGAGTGCATCTCGCGCTGCTGCCTGAGACAACTATAAGACAGTCCATCCGGCTCCCCTCAACAGGGATCCAGGTTCCTCTGAGCCTGATATACGTGGGATGGTTTGTGGTCGAGTAGAACCCTCTGGGAACCACCATGTCATTGGGCGCAGGCTCGAGCCTCACATCCTCTGAGTCCACGAGCCTCGCACCCAGCGCGTTCAGAGCCTCCAGGATCTGGTTGAGATGCGCCGGGTCTTTACCTATAAGCGTGAGCCTGACATGGCTCGGCTCGTCCTTTCTCTTGCCAACCTTGAACTCCTTTATCTCGAACTCGCCCCCCATGTCCATGATCTTGTCAAGCGCCTTTGTCAGGATCAGCGAGTCTATCAGATGCCCCTCCATCTCTATATCGCATATCTCACTCATACAAACAACAGCTCCAAAAACTGCGCTCACCAGGGCTGGCCCTCGATGACCGCCAGGGTCTTGTCGTTCGTGGACATCACCTGCTTCAGGATTCTGACCACGTACCTGTCTCCGTCCTGCTCAGGTATATCAAATATGGCCTTCGTCCCCATTCGTCTGAGGTGCTGCTCGAAGTCACGCGCAGTCTGTATCGATCTCACCCTTATCTGCACCTGCTGCACGATCTGCTCGCCCTGCATTCTTCTCCGGATCGTATCGGTGAGCGGCACCAGTATGCTCTCACCAAGCCTTAAAGCTCTTTCTCTCAGTGCCGCTTCATCCTCATTCCATTCTACAGACTGGAACCCCTCACGAACGACCCTTGAGAAGAAGAAGTCCTGCGCGTAATCATTGTAGTACCTGAAGGCGAACTCCAGGTCGCTGCAGTTGCTCTCCGAGGCGGTGTACTTCAACGGGCTCGCCCGATTCTCAGGATCCTTTATGACGACTCCCTCCCGCCCGGCCCTCCCTAGCCTCTTTATTATGCGAAATATCTCATCCGCAGCCCTCTCAACCGGGAACTCGCCGAAGAACGGGACGTGCTTAACGCAGTACTCCTCTGCAAGCGCATGCGTGGCATGAACGCCCATCATCGAGCGGCAGTTCTTCTTTGAGATATCAAAGAGGTAGAAGTCTATGCTCTCAACAGGATAGACTTCCTTAGGCACGTAGGGATTCTCCGGACCGACCATCTCCCCGCACAGTACAACATCTGGATGATCCTCGAAGAGCTCCGGATCCACCCTCTCCCGAACGATCTCTGTAGAGAACGGGCATATGTATCCTCCCCTCGTCAGAGCATACACATCACCGTCGACAGAGACTGCTCTTATGTTGTAGCCATTCATCTTCTCCTCGACAGCCACCCTGTCGAGAAAGTTCCTCCTGATCGCAGGGCCCAGCATCATGGCCCTCCTTATCTTCGGATATCCGTGGACTACATCACCGTTCTCAAATATCACAGTCCCGGGCTCGACGCCGGATATGCCCTTCTCGAAGCGCAGGAGGCGGGGCTCAGGCCAGCTGGAGAGCTTCAGTATGCCTTCCGTCAGAGATTCAAGCCTCTCAACAGGCACACCCAGGCTCCTCGCTGCCCTGCTCAGGTTCATGATGAAGAGCCCCTTAAAAAGAGGATCAGGCGGCCAGGGCCTTTGTCCTGACCAGGTAGTCTATGAGGCACCTCCTGGTGATCATCCCGGCCAGAGATCCGTCCCTGTTGAGCACCGGAAGGCCTCCGCGATTCTCCTCCAGGATGATCCTTCGGACCTCTTCCAGCGGAGTGTCCACGTAGACGTACTTCACATCCTGGGTCATGACATCAGATACCAGAAGGTTCTTTATCCTGCCCTCCTGCTGGCGCCATGAGACCAGATCGCGAAACGCCCTGAACGCTCTTGCTATATCTCTCTCCGTGAGTATGCCGACGAGCTTTCCGCCATCGAGAACAGGAAGCCTCCCGATATCCCTGTCCATCATCATCCTTCTCGCGTGAATGAGCCTGTCGCTGGGGGCTACTGTGAGGGCGGAGCGCATCGCATCCTTGGAGATGCCTGTGAGCTTGACGTTAGCGAGGATCTCCCTCGGCCTAACCCAGCCCAGGATCTCATCGTTCTGGGTGACAACCAGAACAGAGGTCTTCTGGAGCAGCAGTATCGCCTCCTCGATGCCCATCTCGGGGTGTACCGGTATAACGGCATCAAGAGTCGCAGCTGCCACGTGCAGGGATGACGCTGGCATACCAAGCCGCTTCCTTGTGCCGAGAACCCTGGCGATCTGCCTCATCGTTATTATGCCACCGAGCTTGCCGTTGTTTGTCACAAGCAGTCTCCTGGTGCCGTGCTTCTCCATCAGATCGAGCGCATGCCCGAGACGCTCAGATTTGTCTATCGTTATCGGCGGTGTCATTATATCCTTAACCTGCATGCATCACCATCTCCCTATCTCTGCGACAACCTCTCTCGTGGAGAAAAACCCAACCATGCTATCGTTCTCGATGACAGGCATGCCGCATATGCTCTTCTCCACGAGAACCTTCGCATCATCAACCGCTCTGTCATCGACACGCGCAGCTATGATCGGAGACGACATTATGTCCTCTGCGACGAGCGGCACCTGCTTTATGTACCTGTACTGCTTCCTTCCGGCCGTGCTCTCCTTTCTGGTCATCTTTATGCTCTTCATCCTCGGCTGATCGAAGGAATCGAAGATTCCCGCAAATGTCAGGTTCGATCTTGTTATAACTCCTACAGGCCGCATGTTGTCCTCGTAGACCAGAACCCTGCTGACTCCATGGAGATTCATCTGCTCCACGACATGCGCTATCGTGTGATGCCTGTGAACGCTGACCATGCCCTCGGACATGAGGTCCCCCACCTTCGAGTCGAGGTTCTGCTGTGCGAAATACTTGAGCAGATCCCTGGATGTTATTATGCCGACGAGCTCTCCGTCCTTCTCCACAGGGAGACCATCGATCTCGTTCTCCATCATGAGCTCTGCAGCCTGGGTGAGCGTTGCATCCGGGTATATTGTGATCGGGTTCTCTGTCATCACAAGCTGCACAGGGATCCTGTCGATCGGCCTCCTCCTCCATTCAGGCGCCGCCTGAGCGAGCCTGTTCGATATGTCGTACTTTGTGACTATTCCCACAAGCTTCCCCTTGTCCATCACGGGAAGCCTGCTTATGTCATGCTTGAACATCAGGTTCCTGGCCCTCTGGATGGGCTCATTTTTCTCCACTACCCAGACGGGTGTTGCCATGTAATCCTTTACTCTCATCTCGCAACTCCCCTATGCTCCGCCAACGCTCTCAGGAAATCCCTCTCGGTTATGATCCCCACCATTGAGCCGCCCTCCATGACAGGCAGGGAGCCCACATCCTTCTCCACCATCAGGTTAGCAGCGTCATTCAGCCTTGTCCTTGGATCTGTCATGATGAGTGATCTCTTTATGAGGCCCTTTATCGGCTGCTCCATCACATCCTTTATATCGCCTGTTATGATCTTGCTGAACGCCTCTCCCGAAGCCATGTACTTCATGATGTCCGAGGCTGTTATTATCCCTGTCAGAACGCCATCCTGAATTACCGGAAGGCGCCTGAATCCTTTCTGCACCATCATCCTGGAGGTCTTCTCTATGGACATGCTGGCGGGGGCTGTAACCACATTCGGGCTCATGTAGTCCCTGACGGTCTTATCCATCTCAAGGCCTCTCACAACCTCCACGAAGTCCTCCTCTGTGACGATCGCCTTTATTCTCGACCTTTCATCCACGATCGGAAGACCGCCCACGTTACGCTCGTACATGATCTTCAGCGCCTCATCCACCGTAGCGGTATCCGGGGCTGAGATCACCTTTGTGCTCATGATCTCCCTTATCTCGGCATTGATGGCCGCTAGAATATTGCCCTCGTACTTCTTTCTCACAAGGTTGTGCCTTATGCCCCCTCCAAGGAAGTCCACGATATCCACGCAGGTCACGAATCCCAGAAGCCGGTTCGTTCCAGCATCCGCTATTGGCAGCCTCCTGAAGCCGTAGCTGTTCATTATCTTGATCGCGCCGATTATCGTTGTCGTGGGTGGAGCGGTAACAACCTCTGTGCTCGCCATGCTGAGAATGTCTCCCTGGCGTCTCGCCACCCTCGAATCAAACTCGACCGGTCCTCTGTCCATGCTGCCCGGAGGAACTGGTATCCCCTCGACCCTCTGATCCCCAATCCTGTGATCAACTCTCTTCATTCAAACATCACCAAGGACCGCTTTAATAAGATCGTACCTATCGACTATACCTACAAGCACATCATTCTCCACAACAGAGATCCGTCCGATATCGTGCTTTCGCATCACCTCTATTGCCTGCTTGAGCGGGGCGTCTCTCTTAATGCTGTACAGCGGAGTGCTCATCAACTTCTCCACCCTGATCTTGGCGGTGTCCTTCGATCTGTACATATCCTCCTTGCCCAGCCTGGCCCACCCCCTCTTCAGTATATCAAACCTGGTGATGACCCCAATAGGTCTTCCGGATTCGTTCACCACCGGCAGACCCGTGATGTCCTCTTCAAGCATCCTGTCCCATACCTTCGATATCGGGTCGTCGGGCCTGGCTGTGATCACATCTCTGGACATGATGGCATCGACCGGCATATCCGGAACCCTGCTGAGGTCGAGATTCCTGAATACGTCAAGAAGGCTCACAACGCCTCTGAGCATTCTATTGGCAGGCGAGTCCACCACAGGGAGAAGCGTCACCTTCTCCTGAAGCATCACCCTGGCCGCCTCCATCATATCCATATCCTCGGTGATGAGGGGCACGCTGACCGTGAATCCCGCCACAGTGACGTTCGACCTCGTGGAGGTTATCTTGAGCATATCCTGGTTTGTCACGATCCCAATTACCCGGCCCTCTGAGTCGAGGACGGGAAGTCCGCGCACATGATTATCTCTTATGAGCTGGCGCGCCCTGGTCGCAAAATCTGTCTTCTCCACATAAAGTGGATCCCTGGACATAATATCAGCTACTTTCATTGTTGCTCCCCATCCAGAATGCCTGACAATAATCCGAAGCAGAGAATATCATCTGCTGATATCCCGACAGCTCCAACAGAGCATCTCCCCATCAACGGAGACCAGAGAGTCTGAAAGCTGGCCGCAGCGCTCGCATATCCCCCTGACCATCTCTCTCGGCTCATCGAAGTGCACGCTCTCCCTGTGCATCTCGATCAGATCCGCCAGAATGTCATTCAGCCCGAGAGATGCACCGGAGACCAGATCAGTGTCGGTGATAATCCCCACCAGTCTGCCATCATCGGAGATGACCGGAAGCCGCTTCACGCCGGATTTAAGCATGAGCTCGGCAGCATCACGGAGGCTTGCATCCGGGTGGATCTTTATGAGCGGGGAGTTCATGACATCCCCCACCCTAGCCTTTCTGGGGTCCTCAGCTCTGGCGACTACTTTCTTCACAAGATCTCGCTCGGTTATGATTCCTATGGGTTTCCCCTCCCGAACCACTATCAGGCTGCCAACGTTGGCAGATATCATCCTGCTTGCAGCATCCAGCACATCCATATCTGCATCGACGGTCAGCACCGGGCGGCTCATGATCTCTCGCACACGTATCGTAGTCTCCATCGCCTTAACCTCCGTTTCTTCATACTCTATAATTCCGCATTCAAATTCTTAGCGAACTCAACCTATAAAAGAGTCTCTGTGCATCAGCAGATGCGTAAACGCAGCCCCGACTGCAACGGTCGAAAAGCTCTGCTGCTCTGGCCAGCCACGCTGGAACTGATGGCATGGAGGCCGCACGCTCCTCGGAAGATCATCTGCCCCGCGCGTGCTGCAGTATGTGCTCAAGCTCCTGCAGGATGAGCTCGATCCCGAGGGACGCAGCTGCGGGCGATCCCGGTATGGCAAATACCGGCACGCCGCTGATCAGACCTGCAGATGCCCTTGTGAGCATCGCCCTTGTGCCGACCTGCTCCAGGCTCTTCAGCCTGAAGATCTCCCCAAACCCTGGAATGCTCTTCTCAAAAAGCGGCTCGATCGCCTCTATGGTGAGATCGCTCGGTGTTAGGCCTGTGCCCCCGCAGAAAATCACAGCGTCGCTGTTCCGCTCGATGCTCTCGAGCAGAGCAAGGCGCACGGGCATGATGCCATCTGGAATCAGCCGGTATCTGAAATCATGACCTGATGCGGTTATCCCGTCAACCATCCTCCTCCCGGAGACATCCTCCGCATCATCAGGGCTGGATACAGAGCCGTACCGGTTGAAGCGCGAGGTGCTGACTGTGATCGAATCGATGATCATCAGATGGAGGCTGATATTAAAAGATAAAGACGTTTCGATACTCTTGTGATGAAAGTCATGGCCTGCGCCGGTAAAAGCCGGAATAAATTCAGCACGCTGTCCCTCCCAGGTTGTGGAAACGTAGATATACGATCTCCGTGCACCGAATCACATGCTCAGCCAGATGGAGCAGGCGATTGATGGATTCGAAAGGATGAGCGCTGATAAGAGGGCGGCCATGCGTGTGATTCTTCAGAGATACGTGGAGGGAAGCATAGGAATCGACGAGGCGTACTATGAGCTTCTGGATACAGGCCTGATACCGATGCCTAGCAGGTGTGCGATGAAGCCGAAGATCGCGTCTGAGGGCGATGAGGCCAGGCTGAAGGATCTGATACGGACCAGGATACTGCGTTGATGGGGGACGTATGCGAGATCATCCCGGACGGGAGAAGGGGGCCCTCTGTGACTTCAAAGCTGCAACGTGACCAGCAAAGCTGCCCACGCGCCCTCAAATATTTCTGAGCATCAAGAGATGCTCTTTACGGGCTCCTCTCCAGGGCCTTCAGCTTCGTGTCTATTGATATCTCCTTGTCCAGCCTGTAGTCTATTGTCACAGTGGTTATCACCCTCTGCACCTCCATATCCGTCAGTATCTTGTTCGCCCTCTCGATTATCATGCAGACCTGCTCTATCGATTCCGCCTCAATGGTAGTGCACATAGCACCTGGCACGAATCTGATTCCTGAGCTCCTCAACATCTCATGCACCGCACGGATGTACCTGCCAGCGCTTGTGCCTGCCCCCATGGGTATAAGACTGAACTCTGCAACTATCATGATGATAAATGTGAGCTGATCCTATAGAAATATTTTGAAGAGAACGCCAGCAAAAATTGATGTGACGATGGGCCCGACGCGATTCGAACGCGTGATCCCCGCCGTGTAAGGGCGATGTCATGACCACCTAGACCACGGGCCCTCTCGCCACCTCTGAGACATTTTGGTATTAGACGTTATCGCTTGCTCTTCGGGCGAATGTACATGCCGGTCATCGTTGTATCCAGCACATCCACCGGAGGCGATCTGGTCAGAAGGCTCACCACCACCATGGCTGCTATCGATAGAATGAATCCATAGAAGCTGAAGTGCACTGGAAGTGGCGAGACGAACCAGTGGTACCATCCTGCCACAAGCGCCCCTATGAGGCCGAGGGACATAGAGGCGATAGCGCCCTCCCTTGTCGCCCTCCTCCAGTAGAGACCGGCAAGTATCGGCACCACAAACGTGGCGAGCATTATGCCTATCCCCATCCATATCAGGAATGCCAAAAGCTCCGGTGGCTTCCTCCACGCAAGTACCAGCGTCAGTATCACTGAGAAGACTATCGCTATTCTGCTCACCAGGGTTATGCTTCTATCCGAGGCTTTTTTATTGAAGAACATCTTATAGATGTCCCATCCGACATAGCTCCCTATTGTGAGCATGAGCCTGTCGGTGGTCGACATCACTGCGGAGAGCACGATCACAGCGACCAGGGGGCCTGCGATGTTGGGGAAGATGTGCATCGCAGCGACAACAAATGCGTAATCCTGTGGATTGGATACGTTTGTCGGAAGCGCTATCATCCCCTCCGCTACCATCGCCCTCGAGGCGAAACCTGAGATCTTGACCAGGTACATCACAACAAGGTACAGAACAAATGCAGCAAGCGGAGACCACCGGAAGAATTTCTGACTCCTCGCAGAGAGAACGTTGTTTATGACATGCGGAGCGCTCGCAAGCCCGAAGGTCAGGAGGAAGAAGAATGATATCAGATACATTGGTGTCATGAAGGCGTATTTCGCATACGGTGGGTGCATCTGTGGATACCAGATCTTCACGTAGTTCGGATCTATACCTGCCAGGATGTTATTGACATGTGTGAGCCCTCCTGCTGACTGGATTATGAAGGGCGAGACCGCAAGAACTCCGATTATTATAAGAATACCCTGGACAAGTGAGACCCAGGCGATCGCGTAGAGCCCGCCCATTATTGTGTATATCATGACTATTATGGCGCCGATCAGCAGCGCATCTGTGTACGAGATCTTGAGCATCCAGCTCAGGACCATGCTTATGGCGACGTACTGCCCCACCAGGTAAATCAGCGATACAAGTATTCCAGCCACTGCTGAGAGCCCGCGCAGCCCGCGCTGGCTGTAAAATCTCTGAGCGAGGTAGTCCTGTATTGTGATGTATCCCATCCGCTCGGAGATCGCATGGAGCTTCGTTCCGTATACCAGGATGACGAATGCAGCGCTCAGCGGCACGAAGATCTGCTCCCAGATCGTGGGCCATCCTCCGATGTATCCCAGGCCGCTTGTCCCGAGGATCGTCATACCGCTGCATATGCTCGCCACTATCATCAATGTGAGCAGCCAGAAGCCGAGGTTTCTTCCCGCGACAATGAAGTCCTCGGATGATCTGACCTTCCTCGAGGCCCATGCGCCTATGGCGAGAAGCCCCACCAGATACAGGCCGAGAATGATTGCCATATTGAAGTCCATCAGCTCCACCTCAACGCCCAGCCCAGAAGAACAAGAGCTATGATGCCGGGCACCATTGTCACCGCGATGAGAGTTTCAGTCGGCAGACCGAACAAAGATATCTCCTCCCTCTGATGCATGATAGCGTGTTTCATTGTGGCATATAAAGGTGGCGTGTGGATCACTCGATCTTTGAATAAATGCTGTGATTTGCAGGGAAAAACATGAAGAACGATCAGTTTATTAAAATGTCTATTATTATTGGTATTAATGCATTATTTTGATCATCATTACCATCCTTTGAATTTGCCCAGAACAACCTGCTCTCCTCGAGAGGTCGCAGACCATCGATAGCGTCGGCTGTTTTGAACAGTCTCAGGAAACCACGATTCAAAGCTGCATTCGTCATCTCCCCAGGCTCCTCCAGATGTAGATGAAACGCTGTACTGCCGTGATGTGGCTCAGTACCATAGTGATCAGCACCATCCAGCCGAGGATTTGGAGGCCTCCAATCCTGTGGGGGTGTATAGCGTTTGCAAGCGTCGCGACGACCAGAAAAACCAGCCGGTCGGCCCTGCCGAGCATGCCTCCGTAGCATCTCCTGAGATTCACGGCCTGTGCCTGCGTGCCGATGTAGCTGGTCATGAGAACGCCTACGACAGCTAGAAGACCCACCTCCCACCGGACGTATCCGGCGAAGATTACTCCTGACAGCATAAGCACGTCTGAGTATCTGTCGATCACGTGGTCGAGAAGATCTCCTCTGCGATCCGCATATCCCATCTTGCGGGCGAGCGCACCGTCCACAGCATCCGCAATCCCGTTGAGCATGACCATGATCGCAGCTGCAAAGAGCATCCTCTGATCAGAGGCTGATGTGTAGTAGAGCAGGAATGCGAGAGATGAGAAGCAGAGGGAGAGCGCGGAGAGCATGTTCGGGGTCAGACCCGCCCGTTCGACGAGCTCAGCCACCGGCTCGGTGATAGATCTCGATGCCTCTCTGAGATCATCCAAGGTCAATCTCCGGATCCCCCAGCCAGTCGATGCCTCCAGGGGGCATCTCGATCTCTCTCTTTACCACGGCGGTTACGATAGATGCGACCTCCTCCGGGCTCAGATCAGTTGTATCAATCTCATGGACCCTTGAGCACAGCTCAAGCGCCTCAACCAGTATGAGATCGATCGCCTCTGACTCGACGTTCTCCCTGATCTTGCTCTCATTATATCCACGGGCCTCCAGCCGTCTGCGGAGGAGGTTCGGATGCAATCTTAAGACTATCGCCTCGTCTGCGAAGTGATGCGCGAAATGCCCCTCGATTATAAGAATCTCATTCTCACATGACCGCTCGATCTCTCGTATCCTCTCCTCAAGAGCATCCATGTCTGCCTCCAGGCATTCCCTATCAGGGTCGAAGCCTGCGCTCATCCCTGCTCTCACCAGATCATTGAGATCCACCACCCTGAATGGAAGGAGCTTGGAGACAGTGGTCTTTCCTGTCCCGGGAGTGCCTGTCAGCGCTATCCGCATAGCTCTCTGTACGCCTCCAGGAACCGCGCGTTCTGCTCCGGAGTTCCCACAGTCACCCTGATGTGGTGATCGCCAGCATCCCTGAAAGATCTGCAGTCCCTGACTATGATGCCCTTCCGGAGCATCCTCTCTGTGAGGACATCAGATCTCTCAGAGGTCTCTATGTAGAGGAAGTTGCCCCACGAGGGACTCGCCTCGACGATCTCTGAGAGCAGCAGCCCCCTCTCTCTCTTTATAAGCTCCACAGATCGCCGCATGTGCTCCAGGTCGCTCAGCGCTGCAATGCCAGCCGCAACCGCAGGGGTCGTGACTCCAAAGAACGGCGGAGCAGCCTTTCTGTAAGCCTCAGCGATCCATTCGGGGGCAAGCGCATAGCCGAGGCGGACTCCAGCGAGGCCGAACGCCTTCGACATGGTCCTACCGACGACGAGATTATCGTAATCGTTCAACAGATCCACCATGCTCCTCTCCGCGAACTCCACGTATGCCTCGTCCAGGAAGACCACCGCATCTGTGGACTCGATCACCGATCGCAGCAGATCCTCATCGATGACCTCGCCGGTTGGATTGTTCGGAGAGCATATGAAGACCATCCCGATTCTGTCGTCCCTCACACGCTCGATCAGATCTGAAGGATCTGATCGCCTGACAAACACCGGCTCTGCGCCGCAGAGGATGGTCACGATCTCGTAGAAGCTGAATGTCGGGGTGGGGATCAGCGTGCGAACTCCGTGATCCAGGAAGAGTCTGGAGAGAGTATCGATCACACCATCCATTCCAGAACCGATGAGCACCTGGCTTTCCGGAAATCCTGTGTATGATGAGATCGATTTTATGAGATCATCGACCTCCGGATACAGATTCAGAGGTGCCTCAGCTATCGCTTTTTTCACCGCAGGACTCGGTCCGTACGGGTTCTCGTTGCTCCCCAGCTTCACGATCCTCTCCGGAGGTATTCCGTAGATCCTGGAGATCTCCTCGATCCCCCTGCCCGCAACGTACGGCCTGAGGCTGGAAAGCACAGGTCTGAGTCTAGAGCGTCTCTCCAATGACATTCACCACGCGATCTATCTCATCTTTTGTTACAACAAGAGGCGGTACCAGCCGGAGCGTGTGCTCGCCTGTGCTGTTCAGCAGCACCCCCCTCTCGCGGGCGGCATCCACAACAGATCTCGCGTCCCCTTCTATGTCCACACCGACCATGAGACCAAGCCCGCGGAGACTGACAGGCAGCCTGCTCAGCTCTCTCCTGAGGTAAGAACCCATCTCCTCTGATCTCCTTACAAGATTCTCATCCCTTATTGCAGATATCGACGCCAGTGCTGCTGCGCATACCAGGGGCCCGCCGCCAAATGTGGATGCATGATCCCCGCGCTGGAAGCATCCGGAGATGCTCTCTGTGGAGAGCATCGCGCCCATGGGGAGCCCGCCGGCAATCGCCTTCGCAAGGGTCATTACATCGGGCATCACGCCGCTGTGCTCCTTCGCAAACCATCTTCCTGTTCTTCCGAACCCTGTCTGGACCTCGTCGAAGATCAAAAGAGCCCCACAGTCATCGCATATCTCCCTGGCAGCGCGCAGGTACTCGTTCGATGCAGGGTAAACCCCTGCCTCGCCCTGGACCGGCTCCAGGATCACAGCTGCAGTTCTTTTGCTCACCGCCGATTTCAGCGACTCTGTATCATTGTAGGGCACAAATGTGGCCTCGTTGAGGGGGCGGAACGGCTCCCTGTAGTTCACCTTGTATGTCAGCCCCAGAGCACCCAGCGTCCTGCCGTGGAAGCTGCCGGTCGCTGCAACGACCTCATACCTTCCGGTGGCCCGCCGAGTTAGCTTCAGTGCGGCCTCCACGCTCTCGGTGCCTGAGTTGCAGAAGAAGACCTTGTCCATGCCGCTCAGCGATTTCAGCTCCTCTGCGAGCCTGACCTGGTTCTCTGTGTAGTAAAGATTCGATGTGTGTATGAGGATCTCGCACTGCCTCTTTATCGCCTCTACCACCCTCGGATGGCAGTGTCCGACGTTGTTCACAGCTATACCTGCAACGAAGTCTATGTACTCCCTGCCGTCCAAGTCCCAGACCCTGGCCCCTGAGCCGCGAACTATCAGGACTGGCTGTCTCGTATATGTCTGGAATATCGCCCCTGCCTCTCTCCTCACGATCTCATCGATGCTCATAGGAACCTCCTAGCAAACCTCAGGCTCTCTCTTATCTGCGCCTTTACATTATTGCACGTTATCCCCATATGCCCGGGGTACATGCAGCTCACATCCAGCTCCAGCAATTTCTCTATAGATCTCACGAGATCCTCTGTGGATCCTCCGAACAGATCCGTCCTTCCTATATTCCCGTCCGGAAATACAGTATCCCCTGAGAAGAGGATGCCATCACGCCGCTCATAAAGGCATATGCTCCCGGGGGAGTGTCCCGGCGTGTGTATCACCTCAAGCTTCGCATCTCCCAGATCGAGGACCATACCATCTTCCAGGGGCATATCCACCTCAAACTCCGGCGCGGTGTCGCCGAAAAGGTACGCCACTGTCGCCAGATCATCGCCCACAAGACCTATCTCCTCTTTTGATAGCAGGATCCTGGCGCCAGTCCTCTCCTTTATCGCAGGCGCAGCTGCAGAGTGATCGTGATGGCAGTGAGTGAGAATGATCATCTCGAGCTCCTCTGGATCGATGAACCTTCCGATATTTCTGATTGTGGGCTCTGAGAACATCCCTGCATCGATCAGGACCGGCCGCTCGGCCATGACCAGGTATGCGTTGCCGTCGTAGGCCGCACCGCTAACCTTATGCACCTCAACCATCTAAACACCTTCTGGCCAGATAACGTCTGGATATATAATGGTAACATGACTCTGATGGAAGACGCAAAAAAGGGGAAAATACCCGATGCGCTCAGGAGGGCTGCCGAGACTGAGGGAGTGGATCCGGAAGCGCTCAGGAGGCTCCTGGCAGCAGGTCGTGTAGTGGTCCCCATGAACGCCCGGAGGATGAGAGAGAGGGCGGTTGGCATAGGAGAGCTTCTGTGCACAAAGGTCAACGTCAACGTCGGCACATCCCCCTCGCTCTCCGATCTAAGTGGCGAGGTGGAGAAGGCAGTGGCTGCCGTGAACGCCGGAGCTGATACGATAATGGATCTATCGACCGGCGGGAATCTAGATGAGATACGAAGGGCTGTGCTCAAAGCCGTAGATGTCCCCGTTGGAACTGTGCCGATATATCAGGCTGCTGTGGAGGACAAACTAACGTCACAGGGCATGTTCAACGCCCTGGAGCTCCATGCAAAGGATGGGGTCGATTTCGTCACGGTCCATGTCGGCGTGAACAAGGAGTCGATGAGGCGCCTGAGCAGGGATCCGAGGCTCATGGGCGTTGTCTCACGTGGCGGCTCTCTCACAATCAAATACATCACAGAGACCGGAGAGGAGAACCCGTACTACGAGGAGTTCGACTACCTGCTCGAGATCGCGAGGGAGCACGACCTGACCCTGAGCCTGGGCGATGGTCTCAGGCCAGGATGCATAGAGGATGCGAGCGACCGGGCGAAGTACATGGAGTTCATACTCCTCGGCGAGCTTGTCGCGCGGGCCAGGGAGGCGGGCGTCCAGGCCATGGTCGAGGGCCCGGGCCACGTGCCCGCAGATGAGATAGAGACCAGCGTGAAGGCGATGAAGCATCTTACAGACGGAGCTCCCCTGTATCTTCTCGGTCCGATAGTCACAGACATAGCTCCAGGGTATGATCACATCACAGCTGCCATGGGCGGTCTGATCGCTGGCATGGCAGGCGCCGACTTCCTCTGCGCCACCACGCCCAGTGAGCACCTCGATCTCCCCACTTTGGATGACATAGTCGAGGGAACTGTGGTTACCAGGATCGCGGCCCATGCAGCCGATCTCACCAAGCCCGGGGTCAGGGAGCGCGCCAGGGCATGGGACAGGAGGATGGCTGACGCCAGGGCCAGGCTCGACTGGGAGGCTCAGTTCAGAGAGGCGATAGATCCGACAAGAGCGAGAAGGATCCGCCACAGAAGAGGTATCGATGTGGAGACCTGCACGATGTGCAGCGAACTCTGCGCGATACGGATCGCGAGAGAGGCCATGAAGCATGAGCGCCCTGATGAATCTTGAGAGGGCAGCGGAATCTCTCATTAGATATCTCAGTGTGGGGACTGATGATCTCACGCGTCACACCGGGATAGGGGAGAAAGACTTCGTGCCCGTGGAGCCAGAGCCGTTCGAAGGCAGGATCTTCGCTGTTGACGGCTCCAACATCAAGGTCTGCGATCTCTCTGTGGTCAAGGCGAACCACATCCGTGTGGGGTATGTGGTTTACAGGGGCAGGAGACGGGAGAGGACAGAGGTAACATACAATGATATCTTCGTCGCTGACAGGCATACCTACATGGAGTGGTTCAGGGAGCCGCTGGAGAGGCTCGACATTGATATCGATCTGAGCAGCCTCCGCGGGAGCGAGCTCGACAGGATATCAACATACTTCAGAGAGCTGCAGGAGTACCTGGCTCTCGATGCAGCGCTTTCTGAATCAGAGGAGGGCGATCTGCTTCTTTACGACGGCGGCTTCGCCATCTGGAAGGACCGCCCCTTCGGAAGAGTAGTGGCTGATATCATAAAGAGAGCATCTGAGCGCGGGGTGGACCTACTCGGCGTGAGCAAGTCCAGCAGCTTGTCGTGGGGAGACATATCAATGCCTCTGGTCTACCATGTCTCCCGTCTCGGGAAGAGCCTGCTGCCCGGAAGGGCATGGTATCTTGATCTCAGCGGAAAGAACGTCAATCCGGATCCGCTCGAAGAGCGCTGGCACGGGCGCATTTGCATCGTGCTCTTCCATCCGCTGGCCGATCGGGCATTCAGGGTTGATATACCCTCTTATCTGAATGGGCGCATATCCACCGCGCTCTCGAAGGCTGCCGCGTTCTCGGGATCTTCTGAATGTCTCGGCTATCCGCATGCTCTGTTCAGGGCGCACCACGACCTGAAGATATCCGCTCCTGAGGGAGATACGATCTGGATCAAAATGATGGAGTTGATAGCGCAGCGCCAGGGCGTGAGGATGAGGGATCTCAGAAACGTCACAGACTACCACGAGATCCTGGACAGCCTCTGACGCCAGATCATAATATATGGCTCAGAATGGCATGCGGATCTATGAGACCCATCCGATGCCATATGATGTATATCCCCAGAAAGGTGCCCAGGGTTGCACCCAGGTTTGCGAGGGCGGCGACGAGCACCACTCTGAAGAACCGGTTCTCCATCATCTCTTCCATGCTCTCGGCGCTCGCCAGGCGCTTAACATCCCCCACAGTTGGTTTCCTCTTCCAGGCCTCGACCATTCCGGCGAACCATCCTGCAGCGACCAGCGGATTCAGTGTGGTCATCCAGGCTATCATGAATGCTGTGAGGATCGATAAGGGATGGCCCTTTGCAGCCACGACACCCAGCGCTGCAAGCCCGCCGGTCACCAGGAACCATATGCCAAATGCTAGGAGCACCACGCCGCTCGAGTATCCTGCGGCCAGGATGTACACAAACGTGGCGATTATCAGCAGCGTCACCGCGACGCCGAATACCTTCCCCATGCTGAATCTCTTTGCGGAAGGCATCTCGAGGGCCGAGGTCTCTGGTATAAGCGATGGATCTGCCAGGTAGCGCGTTATGCCCTCCCGATGGCCCGCCCCGACGACCGCGAGAACTCTGCCGTGTTTCGAGAGCTCGTAGAGATTCCTGGCGATGTATGCATCCCGCTCATCTACAAGCGCCCTGGCAGCAGACGGCGCGATCTTCCTGAACTCCGCCACGAGCTGGGATACCACATCCGAATCGGTGACGCTGTCCACATCGAGATCCTCCTTGCCGAAGCCGAGTGCGGCTGCGACGAGACTCCAGAGCATCTTCATCTTCTCCCAGATGCCCATCGCCGACCAGAAGCGCTGTATCGTTATGCCGATGTCTCTGTCGACCAGGGCAACCCTTGCATTGACTGCTCTGGCAGCCTCTATGGCTGCGAGCATCTCAGCTCCCGGCTTCACGCCCATCTCAGAGCCTATCTGTCTCTGCAGATATGCGAGCAGCCACTGGACCAGAACCAGGTAGATCTTCCCACCGCTCAGAAGCTCGCTTATTTTTATATCCTCATCCCTCTCCTGGTTGGTGAGGGCGAGATACCGCCTCTGACAGAGCTCGACAGCCACTATATCAGGCCGGGTCTGCTCTATCGCCTCTCGCACCTCAGCAACGCTCTTCTCCGAGACGTGTGCAGTGCCTATGATCACGATCTCGTTTCTTGCATCCGTTACCGATCCTTCCGTGATATCTGCCATTTACAGCCTCACATCCGAGCAGAGCTCGATGGCCCTGAGAAGGTCCTCTCTTGATATTATGCCCACCAGCCTGCCATCCTCGATGACGGGGAGCCTTCTTATCTTCTTATCGCCCATGATCTTTATTGCCGCAGTCGCCTCATCTTCCGGCCCTATGACATATATATTTCTGGTCATGACATCTCCCACTGTGGTGGTATCGCGGAGCGATTCGGGGACGCGCTGGAGGTCGGTGATCGTAACTATACCAACAAGCTCGTCACCGACCATGACCGGGTAGCCTCGGTGCTTCTCGTAGAACATCAAACGCATCAGCTCCGATAAGCTCATCTCCGGAGGCACAACTTTCACATCCTTTGACATTATGTGCCTCACCTTTATGCCACTCAGGCTGTCTGTTATTGTGGTGCTCCTGTCCTCCTCAGATGCTGCGATGTAGAGGAATATGCCTATGATGAGAGTGAGGAAGTTCAGCGTGAAAAGCCCGAGGAATATGAGAAATACCGCAAATATCTTACCAAGGGCTGCTGCGTTCTTTGTCGCGACCACATAGGGCATCCTGGTCGAGAACCACGCCCTGAGCACGCGCCCACCGTCCATGGGAAACGCGGGGATGAGATTGAATATCATCAGGATGATGTTCATTATTCCCAGCGTCCACAGAAGTATTGAGAACGGATGGTTCTTGCCAAGCAGCGATTCCGACTGAGCGTAAAGCAGTATCGAGATCATGCCGAGAGCCCCGCTGACTGCAGGCCCGGCTATCGCCATTCTCAGCTCCATCGATGGGTTTCTGGGGATCTCCTCCATCGAGGCGACGCCGCCGAAGAAGTAGAGGGTGATGCTTCTTATCTCTATGCCATACCTTTTTGCGATAAATGAATGGCCGAGCTCGTGAAGCCCCACGCAGACGAAGAGAAGCACTGCGAAGACGAGGGAGTATACCCATCTGATGATAGGAGGCTCGACAGCGCCGAATCCGTAGAGTTTGCCGAAGACGTTTGCGCTGACGCTCCCGAAGAGATACGCAACCCAGGGAATGATCAGAAGAAATGTGACGTGAAGCCTTATCGGTATCCCCATGACCTTGCCGAGCTGTATGGAGCTTTCCATGTTATAAGCTTGTCAACTGGAGTTAATATCTTTTGGCTTTTCCCTGGACTCATCGGGCTGTCCGATAAGAGTTCGCTTATCGATGTGGTCATCTCAAGATCGTCACACATCGGTTCGGTTTGGTGTATTTTCCACTCACATTCCCTGGCATTGTCTTCTGCTATTTGCAGGACAATGCCGCTGATCTCCGATGATGGGATTCTCTGGCGGAGATTCTTGCTTTATGCTTGGCCTTTATGATTTCGAGCAGAGTTCGATCATCGATCGTTCTTCCTGGGAGGATGACCTCGAGTATCTCCCTGACGTCCTGGACTGTCAGGAGATCAGCATTTGAACAGAGCTCGATCTGCATCATCTAGACAGCGAGCATTGCGAGCAGGACCATCGCGACATGATGTTTGGAGCATTCACCGCCGTGCCACTTCTCTCTTCTCCTGCTGTGTTGAATAATTAAGAGCTTTAAGGTCGATAGCTATTGATTTTTACTAGGATTGCAATTCGTATGAATCCAGCCTATGCTATCGGATTCTCAAACATTATTCAACACAGCATCTTCTCCGATAACTATTTCCGCCCATCCACAAAAAAGAGATCGGTGATTTTCGATGCCTGAGTTTGCCACACCGTTTGCAGGCATGGCCGGCGATAGGAAGCTGACCAAGCAGGAGCTCGTGAGGGCGATAAGGTATGTCATCGCTGCTGAATACGAGGCGATCCAGCTCTACACGCAGCTCGCAGAGTCGATAGACGATGAGCGTGCGAGGGCAGTGCTGATCGATATAGCGGATGAGGAGGTCGTGCACGCCGGGGAGTTTTTGAGGCTTCTAAAGGAGCTCGAGCCGCGTGAGGAGGAGCTGTATAAAGAGGGTTACGAGGAGGTCGAGGAGATACTGGAGAAGCTCAGAAAGTGATCTCTCAATTCAGGCCGCTGAGTCAGTTTGGTCTCGAGGCTCAGACTGTCCTGTCTGCTCGGCTTCACACGATGAAATCGATGTTCTTCGATCCTTAGATGCGCGTCATAAAAAGAAACCTTCGCGGCGATGAGGGCGAGATATCGCTTGTTGCGGAGAGCCTCGACGATCTCTGGCACCTGAAACACCTCGTCTCTCCTGGAGATCTGGTGTTCGCAACAACACAGCGCAAGATCTCAGGCGCCACAGACAAGCTCAGGCCGGAGAAGGCCGAGCGGAGGACTGTGCGGCTTGGAATTGCAGTCGAGGCTGTGGAGTTCCACACGCACTCCAACTGGCTCAGGATCCATGGGGTGATAAAGTCAGGAGTCGATATAGGCTCATATCACACGCTCAACATCGAGGTCGGCTCAGAGCTCTCGATAATAAAGCGATGGCGCCCTGATGAGCTCCAGAGGATCGAGGAGGCTGTTGCGGAATCGAACCGTCCGCGGGTCGTCCTGGCGCTCGTCGAGGAGGGCGAGGCCACGATAGGCGT
This sequence comes from Methanothrix sp., assembly GCF_024518575.1. Classification (GTDB taxonomy): domain Archaea; phylum Halobacteriota; class Methanosarcinia; order Methanotrichales; family Methanotrichaceae; genus Methanothrix_B. The sequence goes on from NZ_JANIHG010000003.1 coordinate 60,107, forward strand.
CCTCCGGCAGTTCGGTGTCCAGACGGTGGCCGATATCAGGGGCGGGAGCGGGAAGGGCGCTGGAGCCGGTGGCAGGGATGAGTTTCTCAGAGAGGTCGCGGATCAGATTGCAAACTCAGCGGGCGATGAGGCATATGTTGTCCTGGCAGGCCCGGGCTTCACGAAGGAGGATCTGAGAAAGGTCATCGAGACGAGACATCCAGATATCCTCAGGCGTCTTATCATGGATGATGCGTCATCAACAGGCAGATCCGGATTCCAGGAGGTTCTGAGAAGGGGTGCTGTTGACAGAATCGTCGAGGCGAGCAGGATATCGCGCGAGACGCGGCTCATGGACGATCTGCTCAAGGAGATAGCGACCGACGGGAGGGCTGCATACGGCCCGAGGGAGGTCAGGGAGGCTGCGAACTACGGAGCCATTGAAACCTTGATGATCACAGACAATCTCGTGCGAAGGGGTGACATGGAGGGCCTGATAAGAGATGTCGCAGCCGGGCGCGGGAGGGTTGTGATATTCAGCTCCGAGTTCGAGCCAGGGGAGAGGCTGGATGCGCTGGGAGGCGTCGCTGCGCTCCTGCGGTTCAAGATCCCGAGATCATGAGGATGAGAGAAACTCAGATTGTGATATGATCTTAGCAACAGAATAGTCCGGAGGCCAGGGGATCATCTACCTGTAGCGATCATGTCTCATTAAATCTTCAGAGGTTTATCTGCTCTGCAGCTGTGTTTCTGGGCATCGTTTCGATCAACAGATTAAAATAGGAGATTCGCAGAAGAGATAACAGTTTAAGTCTGTATCAAATTTAGATGGAGGGAAAGATTTGAAGAGAGCGATACTGCTGCTTGCAGTTATGGTTATTATAACGGGGGTCTCCTCTGCGTATATTGATCCCACTCCAGGGAAATATCCCTACGAGGTCGCGGAGAAGAACGTGACCTTCAACTTCGAGCAGGACGTCCAGGGCAGCGGCTACTTCATGACATACAGGTATGCTAAGGCCGGCGCACTTGCGTTCAAGGACTACGTCCACGGCTCCGGGTCCATCGATAACGAGTTCGTGATGTTCACACAGGAGCTCGACAAGAACACGCACCCGATAGATGCTGACTGGGTCGACGAGAACGTCTCATGTATCTCCGTGAAGGAGGACAACGTGATGGTCTACTCGCCGTACCAGTTCGCGATCGGCAAGGGCTACTACGCTGTTAACCCGCTGGTCTTCGACTCGCTGCTCAAGGAGAAGACCTGGATCAAGAACTACCGCGCTGGAACCTCGATGCACCATGAGATAGAGTATGCGCATGGCATAGACAAGGAGCTTGAGGTCCTTGCGAAGGAGAAGTACTTCCACCAGTACGATCCGGTCTATGAGGGCGTTGGATACACACAGATGAAGATCAACGAGCACGTCGACAACGGCAAGGTCCACTTGGGAGTGCTCCAGGCATCATCCGACTACACCGCAAATTCAAGCGTGCTGGCATATCCAGGCACCGCACTGACCGGCAGCGCGCTGAGCGGTATAAGGGCGTACAAGAACCCGGCGATAGAGATCGATGAGGACTACTTCGGCACATATGACATAACAAAGAACATGACGCTGAACGTGCCGTACAAGCTAACCCAGAAGAGCGAGGACTGGCTCCCCTGCTGCTCAGGCGGATGGGCTGACATCCCGCCTGGACTGAAGAAGGGCTTCGGCTCGAGCGCTGCTGGCATATTCGACTGCTCCTGTCTCAAGACCGCCAGGGCAGGAATGTACGGACCGACAGATGTGAACCCGCCGTTCAAGGCGTGGGCATAGATAGGGTTCACCCCTATCTTCTGTTTTATTAACAAGCTTTTTCTGCCCATCGCTTTTTATTTACGCAAAATGCGCTTCGATGAATGGGAGAGGATCTACGGGAAGATCCTCGAGGATCTCGGATTCTCCCGATCGAGAGATGAGGAGGCGGCCCGCGTCCTCTCCTCGCTTCTCAGATCCGCAGATCAGGTCTCGCTGGAGGAGATCGATCAGATCATCCGCGGGAGGGACGTGGTCGTCTGCGGCAACGCCCCCTGCCTGAGAGATGATATCGGAAAGATAGGGCCATCCGATGTGGTGGTGGCAGCAGATGGCGCCACGTCGGTGCTTCTCGAGCATGCCGTTCTCCCTGATCTCATCGTGACGGATCTCGACGGATACATGCCGGATATCCTCGAAGCCAACAGGCGTGGATCCATGGTGGTTGTACATGCTCACGGCGACAACATCGAGAAGCTCATGGAATACGTCCCGCATCTCAGACGGATCTTGGGAACCACGCAGGCGCATCCCCTCGAGAACGTCCACAACTTCGGAGGGTTCACAGACGGTGACAGGGCAGTCTTCCTGGCGGTGGAGTTCAAACCGAGAAGCATCCGCCTGATCGGCTTCGATCTCGAGGATCAGAACGTAACTCCGAGAAAGATGAAGAAGCTCCAGTGGGCCAGGAGGCTCATCGAGATCGCACTTGGAGCGCCATGATCGATCCCGGACTGCTTTTATACCCGGAGTCCATCTTTCGAAGGGTGAGGTTCCATTGATTCTCAGAACTCATTATTCCGGTGAGATCAGTCCGGATATGGACGGATCAGAGGTCACGCTGGCAGGACATGTGCACGAGATCCGCGACCTTGGAGGCATCTGCTTTCTCGTGCTGAGAGACAGAGAGGGGCTTGCGCAGGTAACAGTTCTCACTAAGAGAGCGGACAAAAAGCTCGTTGAGATCGTGCGCGGAGTGAGCAGGGAGAGCGTGGTTCTAGTTCGCGGGAAGGTCAAGTCGGAGCCGAAGGCGCCCAATGGCTTCGAGATCATACCTGAGGCTGTCGAAGTCCTTTCGAGGGCTGACTCGCCCCTGCCGCTCGATCCCACAGGCAAGGTGGGCGCGGAGCTCGACACAAGGCTCGATGCGAGGTTTCTGGACCTGAGAAGACCCGCGTCCATGGCGGTCTTCAAGATAGAGTCCGCTGTTATGAGAAGCCTGAGGAACACATTCTACGAGAATGGCTTCATCGAGGTCTGCACGCCCAAGATCGTGGCGACCGCCACGGAGGGCGGCACAGCTCTCTTCCCGATAAGCTACTTCGAGCGGGAGGCCTTCCTGAACCAGAGCCCGCAGCTCTACAAGCAGATGCTGATGGCCACCGGGCTCGACAGGGTCTTTGAGATAGGGCCGATATTCAGGGCGGAGGAGCATGATACCAGAAGACACCTGAACGAGGCGATATCTGTGGATGTGGAGGTGAGCTACGCGGATCACGAGGATGTGATGGCGCTTCTCGAGAACGCGGTTGCATCTGCCTACAGATACGTCTCGGAGAACTGCGATAGGGAGCTCCGGATTCTTGGAATTGAGCTTGATGTTCCTAAGACGCCGTTCCGCAGGATCACCTACACAGAGGCGCTGGAGATGGCCAGCGAGTCGGGAAGGAGGAGCATGGAATGGGGAGATGATATCGATACGGAGACGGAGCACTATCTGGGATCCGTCATCGGCGAGCACTACTTCCTCACAGACTGGCCGAGCTCTGTGAAGCCGTACTACACGCAGCCTTATGATGATAAACCTGAGATATGCAAGGGGTTCGATCTCATGCATCCATCGATGGAGCTCGCGAGCGGCGCGCAGCGGGTCCACGATTATGAGCTCCTAGTGAACAGGATACGGGAAAAGGGGCTGAACCCGGAGAGCTTCGAGTTCTATCTCAAGCCATTCAGGTACGGAATGCCGCCCCATGCAGGCTGGGGCCTGGGGCTTGCGCGCCTGGTCCAGACGATGCTCCGGCTGGAGAACATCAGGGACGCGGTGCTCTTCCCGCGGGACAGGAGAAGACTGGTTCCCTGAGCATGACGGTGCACGTTCACCTCTTTGGGATCGGGACGAGTTTGGTCTCAAGACCGCAGCGCCTCTGAGGCCTGGACGGTAGCAGATGCTGCGGCTTCTGAGACCAGATCACTGCTGCGTGGATCTCTGCGATCTCATGCTCTGGAATCCGTCTGCTCCTGGCCGGAAATGCAGATCTCAATGGTATCAAGAGATGCGACAGCTCTGGCTTGCGAACTGCATCCCGATGCATCACCGATCACTCCATGTGTTCGGCGGACCGGCGAAAATATAAATAGGTTCCAGAAGCCCAGTATCCCCATTTAGGAGATCACCAGATGTCCCATGCGGTCAGCGTGCCTGTTCCGCTCAGCATGAGCAGTGGGCGGCAGGAGGTATCTTGCTTGTTCAAGATAGAGTCGAGGAACCTATCGCTATGGTACGGGAGCAAGCAGGCTCTGAAGAACATAACCCTGGGGATTCCTGAGAACAGGATTACAGCTCTAATAGGCCCATCTGGATGCGGAAAATCGACATTCATCAGGTGTATAAACAGGATGAACGATCTCATACCCAACGTCAGGATAGAGGGCGAGATGCTCTACGATGGCAAGAACATCTACGATAAGGCCATGGATGTCGTCTCTCTCAGAAAGAAGATAGGCATGGTCTTCCAGAAGCCAAATCCATTCCCGATGTCGATCTACGATAACGTTGCATACGGGCCGAGGATTCACGGATACAGGAACATCGACAGGATCGTGGAGCAGAGCCTGAAGGACGCCGCTCTCTGGGAGGAGGTGCAGGACAGGCTCGATCAGCCGGCCATGGGCCTGAGCGGTGGGCAGCAGCAGAGGCTCTGCATAGCAAGGGCGCTGGCCATGAGACCGGAGGTCCTGCTATTCGATGAGCCATGCAGCGCTCTCGACCCGATATCGACCTCCCGCATAGAGAGCCTCATGGAATCGCTCAGGGGCAAATACACACAGATCATAGTGACTCATAACATGCAGCAGGCTGCGAGGGTCTCAGATTACACCGCATACTTCTACATGGGGGAGATGATAGAGTTCGGGGAGACGAAGCAGCTCTTCGAGAACCCGAGGGAGAGGAGCACAGAGGATTATATCACAGGGAGGTTTGGTTAGCTCTTGGGAGTGGGGGTTTCATGAGTCCGTACAGGGAGAGGTACCACAGGGATCTGAATGCGCTCAGAGAGATGACCAAGGAACTCTCTGATCTCGTCTCCTCCTCGATAGAGAGATCTGTGGAGGCGCTCTGCAGGAACGATGCCGCCCTGGCCAGGGAGGTCGTTCAGGGTGACTACGTGGTGGACGATCTGAGCGTGAAGATGGAGAGCAAGTGCCTGGAGCTCCTCGCCCTTCAGCAGCCCATGGCGAAGGACCTGAGGATGATAATCGGCATACTGAAGATCGGGATAGATCTCGAGCGCGCAGGAGATCTGGCTGTGGACATAGCGAGGGCTGTGATCCAGACGAAGGACAAGGACCATATAGAGAAGCCTGATGGTCTATCTAAGATGGCCGGCATCGCGGTTGAGATGTTATCAGGGGCGATGGAGGCTCTCGAGAAGGGGGACCCGGAGATGGCGAGGAATGTGACCAAGCACGATTACGAGATCGATTCACTTTATGTAAAGGTGCGTGATGCGCTCATGATAATGACGGCTGAGAACATGGGCATCATGGACCAGACGATCCCTCTGTTGATGGTGAACAGGCACCTTGAGAGGATCGGGGATCACATCTGCAACATCTGCGAGTCCATAGTTTATATGATAGAAGGAAAGAGAGAGCACCTGAATTAAGAGATCGACATGGAGACCAGAAAGGTTCAGAGGACCGGGAAATCGACATTCATAGTCTCGCTCCCGAAGGGCTGGGCGGTGAGAAACGGCATAAAGCCCGGGTCCATAGTGTACATCACACAGGGGGAGAGCGGGGATCTCATACTCTCGCCTGAGCGGACGAGCCAGAATTTGAAGGTGAAGCTGGATATAGGGGAGAAGTCCGGAGAGGCGCTGATCAGGGATATCATCGGGTGTTATTTATCAGGCTACAGAACGATCGAGGTGGTCTCCCCTTACATGACCCCGGAGCAGAAAAGGGACATACACCAGATTGTGAGCAAGCTGATCGGTCCCGAGATACTTGAGGAGACAGGAAACAAGGTTCTGATCCAGGATCTTTTGAACTCTGAGGAGCTCCAGTCGGACAGGGCACTCAGGCGGCTCAGGACCGTTGTGAGATCGATGATACAGGATTCAATCGACTCTCTGATAGGAATGAAGAAAAACCTTGCACAGGATGTCATACAGCGCGATGACGATGTGGATCGTCTGAACTTGCTGGTGTCACGCCAGTTCACCGAGATGCTTAGGACGGGCGCCCTCTCGCAGAGCTCGCTTGATGTCATCACAGCCTTCAACTATGCGCTTGCGGCATCCAACCTGGAGAGGATCGCAGATCACGCACACACCATAGCAACTCTGGTGATCGAGCACAGCATGCCGGTTCCTGATGATATGGCTGTGGAGCTCTCGAGGATATCCGCGATCATAGCTGGTCTCATAGATGAGGCCATATCGGCGCTGCTTAACAGAAACACAGAGATAGCGAACTCGATAATAGAGCGAACAAAGGAGATACGCGATGAGGCGATGAGGAACCTCGAACCCATCATATCCAGCTCATCATCAGTGGTAGACCAGGAGGAGATCATGATGAGGATGGTGGTATCAAGCAGCATCGCGAGATTCCTGGATCACATAAAGAACATCGGCGAGTTCACCATCAATATGACGCATGCTCAGCTGCGTAGCTCGTGATCTTCCATGTAATGTGATCTACCGCGTCCTGAAGCTTCCCACTTAATAGCCAGAACTTGCATCACAGATATGTGGTTGGAGTTTTTGGATCTGTGTGGGTACGGTCTCACAACCATGTGATGAGATGGTTTCTGGAAATTCAGAGATGGTATCATATTCTGGGTTTCATACACACCTAGCTCGATGCCATTCTCTTTTGCTTCGTTCAGCTTCTCGAGAAGCTGGTTTTAGAGCCACCTAAAACATCTGAGCTTCGGCCGACTTTGTATCGCCTTAATGAAATATCGGATACCTCTAGCTGATGAACATCACTTCTCACTCTGGACTCCAAATATTATATGCGAGGCGCGCTGCCTTCCGGGAATGCTCATTTTCCGTATCTCTTTGCCTGATGGAGTTTCTGGACAGATCCGTAGAGATTCTCCTGGTTTTCCTGCTTTTCTGGCGTTTGAGAAATCTGTTTTGCTGCGGAAATTTGCCTTAGCACAGCAATCAGACTTCAACCATGACACCCATACAGATATAATTAAATTACACCCTTACTGGAAATACTTATATCTGATCAGTATCTTAATTACGTATCAAAGGTAGGTGATGCGAATGGATCCCATAAGATGTGTTCTTCTCATTGTTGTGCTCCTCGCGATGCCCGCAGCATATGCAATATCAGTGAGCTACGGCTCCAGCGGTTATGGTGGATCTGTTACGCTCTCTGAGAGCTACGAGCTGGACTCCTCCACAGGGCTCTCGGAGTCGACGAACCTAGGCCAGGGATCGGTGGAACAGACGAAGAGCGTTTCTGGAACAGGGATCAATCGCATCTCTACATCTATATCATCAAAGGGGTACAGTGCTGGAAGCAGCATTGAGAGCACTTCATCCCTCTCACTATCCAGTGCGGTTGCCGGCGATGGCAGTGGCGCGGGCGTCTCGCAGGCCTTCTCAGCCTCAGGCTCTGTATCATCCTCACTGGAAGGAGTCAGCGGTGATCTCAAGGCTGTGCACAGCGCAGGTGTGGAGGCCGGTCTGCTATCATCCGCTCAGAGCATTGGCTTGGGAAAGGACGTTTCAGCGATGGAGAGCATTCAGATCGCCGGCACGAACGGATACATCTCAGCCGGATTTTCGAGCAGAGACGGGACCGGGGAGGTGGCATCCGCATTCTCGCAGGGAGAGATCTGTGGAATCCTCGGGTCAGATAGCGCTGCTGTCCACGGAGATCTCGCCCTTAGCGGCCCTGGAGGTTTGAGTGCGTATGCATCTGATCCGGAGAGCAGCAGCAAGCATGAGATCCTCTTAGAGGATGAGGGAAGCGATGCGGACGAGGGTGCATCCGCACAGCTTCTCGCCTCAGCCAACGGATACGCGCTCTCAGGTGCATCCCTGAGCGCAACCGGGGATAGGGTGAGCATCTGCTCGGTCATATCCAACCCGAAGGGGAGCCTGGTCACGAAAGAGGCGCAGAGCGGAGTGTCGAAGCCGATGAACTCTCAGTCGCTGGGAGTGGCCACCGGAAACAGCGTGACAACAACCTGGAGCAGGTCTGGAAGAGGGAAGATATCTCCGATCTCATCAACCTACACGAGCCAAGATGGTACCAAATACGTATCCAACAGCGTCAGCGGCTCAGGGTATCCGTACAGCGTATCTGGCTCGGCCACGATCAGCCAGAGCAGCGCTGCGATGTACCAGACTTTAGGCAGCACGAATGGGGCGCTCACAACATCCCAGAGCGCGTGGTCGAGGAGCAACGGTGAGGATCTCAGAGCAACCAGCTCTCTCACATCATCCGGCACCATTTCAGGCACACAGATCGCCATCTCGGATCCACTCAAGGTCGTAAGCTCGCAGTCACTCACAGTAACAGGCACAGCAACTGCATCATCATCATCCAGAGCGAGCTCGAATGGCGACAGCTCCTCCGCCTCGGCGAGCGTAAGCGGCGCAAAGACCATGGCTCTAACAACACTCGCTGATGCATCGAACACACTCTACGACAACAAGCTCCACCACAGAACCGGAGCGCTCGCTGATGCCTCAGGGTATGCCTCATCGATAAAGGCTGACAGCTCCGCATTTTATCTCAATAACTTCGCGAGATCTCACGGCGAGTGGACAAAGGCCGGATCAGGAGAGCTCACGGTCAGCGCTGAGACCGTTAAGAGCGCGGTCTCGGATGTGGAGATGAAGACTGGAAGCGATGCCGCCTTGTCATACACACAGTCTGGCACAGGATCTACCGTGAAGAGCGGGCTGTACACATATGCTTCTGCCAGATCAGGCGGTGATGTGTACCTGTATCAGAGCCACCTCTACTCGCATGCGTACCCGAAGAACGACCACCACGAAATGGACGAGCATGTATCCACTGCGTCCTCGGCCATATCAGCGAAGAAATCGGACATGAAGATACAGCAGTGGGAGAACGGAAAGTGGGTTTCATCAAAGAGCTACTACAGCTCTGGGAGCTACACAGCCGCGGTGAGATCCAATGATATAGTGACATCCTCATACAAATGGGACAGGCTCTGGGAGGTGCAGCCCAGAGGCAAGACGCCATACGACAGGGTTCCTTGGGGAGTGGAGTACATGTACAGCAGCTCATCGCTCTCGAAGACCTATGGCGGAAAGGGGATAGATGTTGCGATAATAGACACCGGCGCTGACACGCTCCATCCGGACCTTCTCATGCGTATCGAGGACTTCGCAGATGCATACGGTCCAGGAGAGTACACGCAGTCCGACCCACATGGCCACGGAACCCATGTGGCAGGGACTATAGTCGCTGATGGAGGATTCGATGGGAAGGGCATCTACGGCATGGCGCCTGAGGCCGATCTGAGGGTTTACAGCACCAACTTCCTCTACAGCGATGTCGCCAGCGGAATATACAGGGCCACGGATCTCGGAGCTGAGATAATATCGATGTCACTGGGCGGCTCTGTGGAGTCAAGCACACTCAACAGAGCTCTTGATTACGCAATGGCAAATGGGGTGATGGTTGTGGCCGCGGCCGGAAACGGCCTGCCGTACAATCCAACAATGGCAACGCCTGCACGCTACCCCGGAGTCATAGGCGTCGGCGCCATAGACAGCTCCGGAAATGCGATATGGTGGTCCTCACCCGGCTCGAACGACGGCGATTACATCCCCGAGGGCAACGAGGTCACCTTCGGAGCTCCCGGCGTGAGCGTTTACTCGACGTACCCGACTTACAAAGGATACTACACAACGATGAGCGGCACGAGCATGGCAACTCCACATATCGCAGGGACCGCTGCCAGCCTGTGGTCCAGATACCTGATATACGGAGACGGGGCGAACGATATCAAGAGCCTGATGATGAACAATGCGAGACAGAACGATGTCACCACAGTGAAGATCACCCCTGAGTCAGTGTGGTACAGAAGCTATGCAGAACCGTACTCTAACTCTGGATATTACAGCATGATATACCCGTACATGGACGGCTCAGCGACTTACTACCTGAAGATACTGCAGGGCGATGATGTTCTCACAGGTGTGGGGGTTCCAAGAATAAGTCTGTAGGGGAGTGGCAGCGTCTGCAGGGACAGGATGCTCTGTGCCATCCTGCCCCTGCGGATGTTAATGGCGATGTTCGCTGCAAAGCCTCTGTTCAGATTCGGTACGTTCGGATTCAATATAGTATTTTTTGCATCGAATGAGTCCCAAAAACCGGGCGCCACTTGATGGTGTCATGTGGGTGTCCTGGAAACCAGAGACTCTGCGGGATCCGCTCTCGCATTGGTTGATGATGCGGTTTTTGTAAGTAGTTCATCAAAAGCACGCAGCTCCTATATCTACTGCTCCACCGCATGCGCCTCCCCAGCCAGCCTGGTGCAGATCGAGGCGCATTCCACGAGCGAGGCGGTGTACGGATGCGCAGGTTCTCTGAGGATCTCGCCCGAGGGGCCCTCCTCTACGATGCTCCCCCTGAGCATGACCGCGATCCTGTCGCTCACCTTTCTCGCAAGGGCGATATCGTGCGTGATGAACAGTATCGACAGCCCCATGCGCTCCTGCAGGTCCATGAGCAGCCTCAGGATCTTAGCCTGGACGCTCGGATCCAGCGCTGATGTGGGCTCATCCGCTATGAGCAGCTTTGGATGCATGACCAGAGCCCGCGCGATGGCGACACGCTGCGCCTCACCACCGCTGAGCTGATGCGGGAATCTCCTGAGAAACTCAGGATCTGTGGACAGCTCAGCGCTCTCCAGTGCCCTCATCGCGCTCGCGATCCTCTCCTCCTCGCTTCCGATCTTCTGCACGTCCAGAGGCTCCCTCACAGCCTGAAGGACGTTCAGCCTGTGGCTTATCGACTCCTTCGGGTTCTGGAATATCATCTGCACGCGCCTGTAAAATCCAGAATCCCATCTCGCTTTGTCTCCCTCAAGAAGTATCTCCCCCGAGTCGGGCTCGATGAGCCCCATGATTATCTTCGCAAGCGTCGTCTTCCCGGATCCGCTCTCTCCCACGAGCGCAAGCGTCTCGCCCTCATACAGCGTGAGGCTGACATGCGATATCGCGGAAAAACCGTTGAACTTCTTGCACACATCCCTGATCTCCAGCAGCGGAACTATGCCGCCCCTGTGGCACGCGATCATCCTGCCATTCGATTCTGCAGCTCTCGGGACCTCTCTCTTGCATATCTCCATCCTCTGAGTGCAGCGGGGATGGAAAGGACATCCGCCGATTCCAGGTATCGTCATCCCAGGAATCCCCTGAAGGTCCTTTGTGGTGTTCATGCTCGGGAAAGATCTAAGCAGGCCTCTGGTGTAGGGATGTCTCGGGTTTCTGATCAGATCAGCAGTCGCGCCCATCTCCAGGATCATGCCGGAGTAGAGCACCGCCATTCTTCTGGATAAAGCGGATGCGAGCGATATGTCGTGTGTTATTATTAAAGAGATACGATCCGATGTTGCGGATCTGAGAAGCTCCACGATATCAGCTTTTGTAAGCGCGTCAAGCGAAGCTGTCGGCTCATCCAATATAAGAAGATCCGGGTCGTTGGCGAGCGCCATTGCGATGAGGACCCTCTGCCTCTCTCCCCCGCTCATCTGGTGCGGATACAGCCGGTACCTCATCTCATCCAGACCAACTGCAGTGAGCAGCGCACGTGCTCTCTCCCTTATGCGCGTCCCGCTCCACTTATTGTGAGCTGCTATCGCCTCGCAGACCTGCTCCTCTGCGGTGTAAACAGGATCGAGCGCGTCCTCGACGTTCTGGAAGACCATTGCCATCCTGTCACCGCGCAGACGCCTCATCTCATCCTCTGAGAGCTCCAGGAGACTCATTCCATCAAAAACTACATCCCCCTCGAGCCTGGCGTCGATGAGCCGCATTATCGACAGTCCCAGCGTTGTCTTGCCCGCTCCCGACTCTCCGACGACCGCCAGAGAATCGCCCCTCTCGAGCCTGAGGTCTATGCCCCTCAGAACCTCATGCTCTCCGTAACTGGCTCTGAGCCCAGATATCTCCAGCATCAGATCTCCTCCTGCAGCCTTGGATCCATCGCCCTCTCGAGGGATGCGGCGATCAGGCTCAAACCGACAAGCGTTAACGAGAGCAGGACTCCCGCTGGAATCAACCACCACTTCCACACATCCAGATATGTGAAGGCCATCGCCTGCTTCATCATCCTGCCCCAGCTCACCATCATCGGGTCTGAGACGCCAAGAAACGCCAGGCCGGCCTCCATGAGAACAGCGCGCCTTGCATCCTGTATCATTATAGCCACGAGGATCGGCCCCAGGTCAGGGATGATGTGCCTCCGGAGAAGGTATCTCCGGGATGCTCCAAATGAGCGGGCCGCCACGACATGTAGCCTCTCCTTGAGGGATAGCGTCTGTGATCTCACGATCCTCGCGCCGCCAGGCCAGCTGAAGAGGGATATCAGGACCATCAGTAGTCCAAGACTTGGGCGGAGGTAGGCTGCCACAAGTATCATCACGACCACTGATGGTAAGGATATCACAGCATCCACAGCCCTCATGCAGATCCTGTCATATATGCCGCCGAGCATCGCAGCGCTTCCACCGATGGCCACGCTTATCAGCGCTGAGAGAATAGCCACGCCAACCGCGATCATCAGCGATGTCCTGGCTCCATGTACCAGCTTGGCCGCGATATCCTGACCGAGATCGTCTGTGCCGAGCAGATGATCTCCGGATGGCGGGCTGAAGACCGGCCCGATATCCCGGTATGATGGAGCTATGAGGGGAGCGGATACTGCGAGGCCTGCGATAATCGCAACTATCAGCATCCCCGCAATTCCAGAGGGGCTGGATCTAACCTCTTTCCAGAGATCAACGTGCATATCTCACCCTCGGATCCAGGCGGACGTAGGTCATATCCACCAGAAAGTTCATTGTCAGTACTGTTACTGCGACGATCAGCAGCACGCCCTGTATGAGCGGGTAGTCGCGGGCGCTGAGCGCGGTGTTGAGCAGAGTCCCGACGCCAGGGTACGAGAAGATTATCTCCAGGAAGAGAGCGCCTGTTATCATGTTCGGCACTCGCATGCCTATGGCAGTCACAACCGGCAGGAGAGAGTTCCTGCCGGCGTGTCTGTATCTTATCGCCCCGTCCCTCAAACCCGTGGCCTTCGCTGTCATTATGAACCTCGCCCTGAGGGTGGTGAGCATGGCATTTCTTGTGAGCAGGTATGTTGGCGCGAGCTGGACTAACACAAGAGAGATCATAGGGAGGAGAAGATGGCGCGCAACATCCAGAACCAGATCGATTCCCTCATGCCCTGCGTAGGGACTCATCGCCCCTCCGAGAGGAGACCATCCGAGAGCCACGCCGAAGAGCAATAGGAGAACGATTCCAATGAAGAAGTCGGGCATGCCTCCAAGAAACATCATTCCTGAAAGCATGCAACCATCCAGCTTCGAGCCCCTTCTGTAGCCGGACTCTATGCCCAGAATCACTCCGACGCACGATGAGATTAGGAACGCAAGACCTGTAAGGAGCAGTGTCCAGGGAAGGAAGCCCAGGATCACATCTGAGACGCCGGTTCTGTAGTAGTAAGAGTACCCGAGATCACCGCTTAGCAGTGCTGTTATGTAAGTGATTAGCTGCATGTGCCATGGCTGGTCGAGGGCAAATCTCCTTATTATCTCAGCTTCCATCTCCGGGGTCATCGCTATCAGCGCCTCCTCCCCGTATATGGCATGCAGCGGATCGCCTGGCATCATTCTGGGAAGCACAAAGTTTAGGACGAGTATGAGGAGAAATGATACGGCGTAATTTGATAGCCAGCTTAGATCCATTTTGATGATTGAATCATACCTTTTGATTAAGATTGGCAGATTAACAGCCAAAGTATAATCACCTTATCTAACTTAATTTTATGATTATTAGTTTATTTGGACTTATTATTACCATAATTGATATAGTATTTGCTTGATATCACATGTGTAAATTGAGTTACATGATTTATTAATCTTTTGGAGAAAAACGCTCGTGACCCTGAGAGGAGCACGCCTCCTGCAACTCACCTGGAGGAAAGTGTTTTATCCGCGCGGCTCCTCAGCTCCCGCGAATGAGCTCAGGAATCAAGCATCGCGTCTACAGACTTCTTGAGCCTGGCGACGGTGAGGGTAGATGCTTTGACATCTTCATAATCTGTCTCATAGTCCTCAACGTTACAGCAGTGATACTCGAGACTGTCTGGTGGATAAACGCGCGATTTGAACATCTTTTCGATGCCTTCGAGATCTTCTCGGTCGCTGTCTTCACGCTCGAATACATTCTCAGGGTCTGGTCTTGCACAGCAGATCCTCGCTTCAGCGACCCCATCCGGGGAAGATTCAGATTTATGAGAACTCCGCTTGCAGTCGTTGATCTGCTTGCATTCCTGCCGTTCTACTTTCCGTTCGTGCTCCCGGACATGAGAGTTCTAAGAGCGGTCCGCATCTTCCGGCTGCTCCGGGTCATGAAGCTCGCGAGATACACCGAGTCGGTCGATCTCTTCATCGATGTCCTCAGGATGAAGAAGGATGAGCTTGTGCTGGTCTTGGTATCGTTGATGATACTTCTCCTGGTCTCATCCACGCTTATGTACGAGGTGGAGCATGACGCACAGCCATATAAGTTCTCATCGATACCCGCAGCCATGTGGTGGGGGCTGGTGACGCTGGCAACCGTCGGCTACGGCGACATATTTCCCGTGACGCCCGCTGGCAAGCTCATAGGCTCTGTGGTCGTGATGCTTGGGATAGGTCTCTTCGCGCTGCCAGCTGGCATAATCGCATCCGGCTTCAGCGAGGCCATCCAGAGGAGGAGGGAGCGCGAAGAGATGGTATGCCCTCACTGTGGGAAACCGATAAAAGAGTTGAGGAGAAGGTGAATCTCATCTCATGCGGTCAGTTCGAGCGTGCACGAGGATCCTGTTCTCCTGAGCCGCTGTGCCTTCATCGCCTCGACGAATGCCAGGAAGGGAGGAGATGGCCTGCCCGGTCTCGACCTCATCTCAGGATGGAACTGGCATGCGAAGAAGAAGGGATGTCCCGGGATCTCCAAGATCTCCATCAGATCGCCGTTCCTTCCGGAGAATAGAAGCCCGTGCTTCTCGAGTATCTCGATGTATGCTGGATTCACCTCATACCTGTGCCTGTGCCGCTCCACGATCTCTGTGGCCCCGTAGATCCTGTGTGCGAGGGTGCCCTCGAGGAGATGCGCTGGATAGTTGCCCAGCCGCATCGTCGCACCCATCTGCCTGACCTTCTCCTGCTCGGGAAGCAGCGCGATGACAGGATGAGGCGTCTCGCCGAACTCGGTGCTCGACGCGCCCTCGAGACCGCAGACGTTCCGGGCGAACTCTATAACCGCGAGCTGCATGCCAAAGCATATCCCGAGGTAGGGTATCCCCCACTCCCTCGCATACCTTATGGCGTTCATCTTGCCCTCCGTGCCGCGAACTCCGAATCCGCCCGGTACCAGTATTCCGTCGAACTCCCGCAGCACCTTCTCAGGCTGGACCCTCTCGAGATCCTCGGCATCTATCCAGGAGATCTCAGGCATCGCCCCTGCCTCGATGCCCGCATGCTTCAGAGCCTCGCGTATCGAGAGGTACGCATCCTTCATCGGATCCGTGCACTGTGATCCTGAGGTGTACTTTCCAACAAGAGCCATGCTGACCTTCTCCCTGACTGCGTCCATTCTCTGTACCAGATCGTACCAGTCCCGCCGCTCTTCCAGTGGGAACAACCGCATGGCCTTCATGATATACTTGGTGAGACCCTCAGCCTCGAGCTGGAGCGGAACCCTGTAGATGTCATCTGCATCATGCCCGCTGATCACAGCCTCTATTGGAACATCACAGAAGTGGGCTATCTTCGCCTTTGTCTCCGGCAGCAGTGGCTTCTTGCACCTCACCACTATCATGTCTGGCTGAAGCCCCAGCTCGCGCATCTCCTTGACGCTGTGCTGCGTTGGCTTCGTCTTCTGCTCGCCGTCAGAGGTCATCGGCGCGAGCGTCACATGGACAAAGAATATGTTGCCCGATTCCTCATACTTCAGCTGCCTCATCGCCTCCAGGAACGGCATCGACTCTATGTCGCCCACAGTTCCGCCAACCTCGATGAGACAGATCTCGCTCCCCCCAGTCCTGGAGACCTGGCGTATGCGCCTCTTTATCTCGTCTGTTATGTGCGGTATTATCTGAACGGTCTTTCCCAGATACTCGCCGCGCCGCTCCTTCTCGATGACCGTGCTGTATACCTTTCCGGTTGTGATGTTGTGGTCCCTGGTGAGCTCTATATCGAGAAACCGCTCGTAATTGCCGAGATCGAGATCCACCTCGCCGCCGTCCTTGAGCACGTAGACCTCGCCGTGCTGAAACGGGCTCATGAGCCCTGCGTCTATATTGATATACGGGTCTATCTTTATGGCCGTGACCCTGTAGCCCTTGTTCATCAGCAGCCTGCCTATTGAGGCTGCAGTTATTCCCTTGCCGAGCCCGCTCATCACCCCGCCGGTGACCACGATGTACCTCAAACAGATCACTCTCATCCAGAGCTAAGATCTCAGGATGGTAGCTGTACCATAGATGATAAGGCTGACGATCATCATGGATGTGGCGAGCGCTCCAGGGAAGAGCGGCAGGGTTCTGGTGTGGAATGTCAGCACCAT
The DNA here is from genome assembly GCF_024518575.1 of Methanothrix sp. Classification (GTDB taxonomy): domain Archaea; phylum Halobacteriota; class Methanosarcinia; order Methanotrichales; family Methanotrichaceae; genus Methanothrix_B. Next base: position 76,959 of record NZ_JANIHG010000003.1, read on the forward strand.
GAGAATGATGGTTGCCCCAAGGATAATGGCGGCTGGAACCAGATCCATGCTGTACCTGCTGTATGCAGGCTCATATCTGTCAATGCTCTCCTCCTCCCGAGCGCCACTCCAGGAGTCATGGCGATAGTACCGATCGCTTTTGTAGTAACCCTCATCGCTCCGGTCTTCTTCATCCTCAGCTTCAGCATCGTATCCATCACTGTAATCATCACGGCTCTCTTTCTCCATCAGATCCCCATCCGCGTCCAAGCTGTCATCTCTGTATCCATCCGCCTCCAGGGTCACCGGAATTTTTTTTGTTGTAATGTCTGTACTGAGCAGCAGATCACCGCTAACCGTCTCAGCGGTCTCCGGCATCCTCACCGAGATCGGGATCGTCTCCTCGAGCACTATGTAATGATTCGTCTTCTCGGGTTTTACGTAGCGTAGGATGCTCTGATCCGTTTTAACAGCAAGGTTGGTCGGCTCGCCGAGGTTGACGACCCGGAGGCGTATCTCATCGCTGCCGCCCGGAGGTAGCCTCAGAGATATCGGTTCCGGCTCGCCCTCACCTGCGCTGTCGTTTATCCTGATCACGTACTCCATCGAGGATAGAGACGTGATCGTATTTTATAAATATTTCTCTAGTATATTAACGCCTCTCGCGAAGCTCCGGCGGGAGCATGTTGGGTATCCCCTCCTCTATCGGATACACTTCTCCGCAGGATCTGCACGTGAGCCTTCCGGTGAGTATCTCCCTCTCGTTCTCCTCGAAGACCTCGAGCTCTAGATCTCCCCTGCAAACGGGGCATACAAGTATCTCCATCAGATCTCGTCTCATGATTCATCAGGAGATGCTCATGGAGATCAAACTTCCTGCTCTGGGGATGCTGTAAAGACGTCTGGATCGGTCGCCTTTCCGCATCGGGATGCAGATGAAGATAACCCTGGAAAATCTGCAGCTTAACTCTTGATGGAGTGCGAAGCCGGAAGCCCTCCAGAGCGCAGGAGTGGTCCACATCCAGCCACTGAGCTCGCAGTTCTCGTTGAATGTCTCACAGCAGGCTGAGCCTGCCGGTCACCCTGTCCATGAGCTCGTCCGGAGCCGGCCCGAGGCCCAGGGCGGTCACGGTTCCGGGAGGTATCTCTGTGAGGCCTGCATCCCTGACGATGGCGGCCGGTATCCCCAGAGATTCCGCCTCTGCCCTGAGCCTGAAGAGGTGCTCCTCATCTCTGCCTCTGAGGGCGATCTTCCTCATACCTTCTTCCTTCCACTGCTCCACGATATCCTTCCTGGCGAGCTCCATCGCCATTATCGAGGCGTGCGCCACCTGGACCGCGAGCTTTCCTGTTGATAGCCTCAGATCATCCCTGACAACTATGCACTGCTTGAGCGGCATGCTGAACCTCAGGCCTTATTCGCTCTCCTCCTGTAGATATAAGCGCCTGCGCCTCCCAGGATCACAAGCAGCACCAGCGCGGGGAGCATCAACGATCTGGACGCAGGCTCCACTCTCACTGGAATCTTCATGCTCTCAGAGATCACGGTATCCCCTCTCACATCGGTGTACTTGATCTCGCTGTTGATGCCGTACTCCTTCGGGGTTGCATCCGAGTCCACATCGAGGCGGAAGACCACGGTCGCCTCCTCGCCCGGCCCGAGATCACCTATGTAAGCCTGGTCGTCGGTGGACGAGAACGGCTTGAATATGCTCAGCCTGGCGATGGCGTCGCTCACACCCTCCTCCCCGATATTCTTGTATGTCACCTGCAGCTCCTCCTTCTTGGCACCAGCACTTAGGACCCCCTTGACATCGGTGATCACGAAGTCCGCCCTCTTCTTTACGACGACCGGCACGATCACCGTCTGATTCGCCTTCTGGTACCAGTAGGCAGCCCTGAACCCTATGAGGTTGTTTGTAGCAGGATCAAACTTGTTCGCATCGACCTGGACATTGTACTGGTAGTCATACTTCAGATTGAGTTTGAGCGGGTACACGCCAGCTGGTGCGTGCTTTCCTATTTTTATCGTGAATTTGAGCGGGCTCTTTGTTTTGTCACCGGATTTGAGAGATTCCACAACCTGATCGCCGGACTTGACCTCGATCTGGTCGCTCTCGGGGACCAGAGTCGCAACTATGCCTATGGCAGTGGTCTTGGCCTGCTCCAGCTCCTGCTCTTTGGCTGCGAGCGCCATCTCCATGGGAGTGTAGGCGGTCTTGTCCTTCTCGAAGCTCATGAACCTGCCGTAGTTTATGAGGTCGATGTAGAGCGTGACCGTATCCCCCCTGTCGAACTCGTTAGTGCCGCTTATCGCAGCGGTCAGGTTGGGGGATCCGTACATGTTCCAGTAGTTCTCACCCTCTATCACAGGAGGGATGTAGTTGCTCTGGCCCATTGCTGGAGCAACGAGGATCAACAGCATTATTAATTCGTATCTCATCAAACTGCACCTGCGCATCTCTTTTTAATTGCATCGATCAGCATCACATTCATCTTCCGTATTCTCTCCCGCTCTCTTTCAAGCTGAACTAGAAGCACGGGAAATACCGTGAATGTTGTGATAAGAGCGAATATCACAGCCAGCACTGTCACTGTGCCGAAGTTGTTGGTTATGACGAATGGAGATGTTATGAGTGCCCCGAATCCGAAGACTGTGGTCATGCCGGATGCAACCAGAGCAGATCCTATGCTCGACGACGCCTTCGATATCGCCTGATCGATCTCGTTGCATCTCTCCAACTCCTCGTAGAACCGCTCCATCATGAGTATGGCGTACTCTGAACCCACGCCCAGGATCAGTGCTCCAAGCGTGGCTGTAAGTGGTGTGTACTTCATTCCGGTGACATACATAACCCCGCCCATCCAGCCTATGACTACGAGCATGGGCAGAACCGGCACAACCGCCTTTATCAGATCCCTGTATATCAGGAGGAGTATGAAGAATATCACAACCAGCCCGAAGAGTGTCATCTCTGTCCTTCCGGTCGTGAGAGCCTCGATCACTGTCGTCATCACAACCAGGTTGCCTGTTATCACAATGCCGGTTCCAGGAGGGACGCCGAACCACTCGATATCCTTGTACATCTCTTTTATAAGACGGTCGACACCCTCCTCTCCGAGGTCCCGCAGCGCGTTGCCTATGTTGATGTCCATCACTGCAGTATCATGCCCGTCGATGTACATGTCTTTCATTGAAGATGGCATCATGCTGAGCAGATATCTTGTTGAGGTCGCGTCCTCTGGTATGGAGCCGTTGTTCAGCATTCTCATATAGCTGGCAACGCTGTTGACGTAATACACCTGCTGCCTCGACTTCGTGATGTAATCTCCGAACTCATTCATCCACTCCAGAATCTTCGGATCTGTTATGTCATCCCCCTGGACGATTATGTTGAGCTCATCGCTCCCTCCGAATATGTCGACCAGGTGCCTGAACTGGACCAGAGGAGGGAGATCCTGCGGCATGTAGTTCTTGAAATCCGTGTCCACAGGAACCATTGTATCTGAGTAAACCCCTGCAAGCGACAGAGCCAGGGCGAGCAGGAGTATCAGAGGGCCACGCCTCAGCGAAAATCTTACGATGGATCTCACAGCTCTGCCGATGGCCGTCTCAGATTGAGTGCTATCAACGGCTGCATCCCCAGCACTTCTGCTGGCTCTGTTTCTTCTGTTGTTTCTGTTCTTCTCCGCGGCGTAGAGCACTGTGATGCCAACAAATAATGCTGAGAGGTAACACATTATGAGCCCTATGAGACAGAGAACTCCGAACGTCCTGATCATTGGCACGCTTGAGGTGAAGAGAGAAAAGAACCCGGCTGCTGTTATCGCCAGCGCGATCAGGACCGCTGGCGCAGTATGGGCCACGGTCTCTACGACCGCTTTTTTCATCGACCCTCCCTTCGAGAACTCCTCCTCGATCCTGTTGTGGAACTGTATCGCATAATCGATGCCGATGCCGATGAGTATCGGAAATGCAGACATCGATATCATCGTCATCGGGATGTGGAGCAGCCCCATTATCCCGAATGTCCAGATGATTCCCAGAAAGACGATCGGCAGTGGCAGAAGCGGCCAGTTGACATGCCGGAAGACGAGCAGAAGCGCAAGGATCATCAGGACTCCGGAGGCGACAAGCAGGCTTGAGTTGCTCTTGGACATCTCGTTCTTTATGGCCACACCAAGCGCCGCATTTCCTGTGACGGTTACTCCCACCCCTGCAGGAAACTCGGCCATGGCCACCGCTCTCTCGGTCTCGTGGAGGACCTCCTCGCGCTCCTCCTCAGTGAGCGTGAGCGGAATCTCTATCGAGAGTATCGTGTGCCTTCTGTCTGGAAGTATGTTCTGGAGCAGCCTGGGATCCCCTTTGAGGAGGAGCGCGTCTATCTGGCTCTGCTCATCTGGGATGTATCCCCTTCCGGTCTCTCTCTCTGCAGCGGTCTTGACGATCTGGGATATGCCCGTGACAGAGATGACATCCGGCACAGATTCCATGTGCACAGCAAGCTTGTCCATCGCCTTCAGGACATCAGGAGCTGTCACATCATCTCCCTCGATCACCACAGTTACCGACTCTGTTGCGAACCGCTCCTTGAAGAGGTGCTCATAGGTCTGGTACAGCATCGATCCCTTATCCACAAAGTCCTCTGTTCTCATCCCGTGCATCTCGATCTGCTGGGCGTAATGAAGCGAGAGAAGTGTGAGAAGAACTGCAGCGATGAGTATGACCTCAGGATTCTTTGCTATCCAGCAACCAAGCCGCTCTTTTCTGTCTATGCGTCTCACCCGCTATGATTTGATGTGTACAGAGGTTTCAGAACATGCAGTTTTTACGAAAAGTATTTAACGCTTCCGGCTCAGGTTCGCATGATGAACCGGGAAGAGATCGAGGATATCAGGAGGTACATCACTGAGGCGTGTGTTCAGATCGCCAGAATGCGTGGATACAGCGATGCGCTTGGAGTGCTGAGGGGAATTCTGATGCTCTCTGAAACACCTCTCTCCCTTGATGATCTGGTCGAGCTCACTGGTTACAGCAAGTCCACCGTGAGCACGAACATGAGCATTCTTGAGGGCATCGGCGTTGCGAAGAGGGTGATAACCCCAGGGGAGAAGAGGTACCGCTACATATCAGTGACCGACACAGAGATGCTCAGAAATGCGATGATGGATCATGTCAGGAGGGAGATCAGCACACTTATGGACGCGCTCGATCGCGCTGAAAGAGCGCTTTCAGACTCTGAGAGCCCGGAGGCAAGTCGGATCAGAGAGAGAATCAACGGGATAAGAAACTTCTACAGCAAGACGGACCGTCTTCTGAACCTCATACAGAAATATGATGTCGATAGGCTCATTGAGATCCTGGAGAGGAGCGGGTAAGACCGCAGAAGATATCTGCACGTAGGTGCGCTTGGATGCGCATCGCAGGGGCGGGAAACGCCAGTCCTTAATTTCGGGAGCTGGACTTGAGGCGATATCACACTCACACCGAGTATTTCTTAACACGCTTCACGTTCCTGGACTTGCAGCTCGGACAGGATGGTATGACACCAAGTCCCTTGAATGTGCTGCCGCAATCCAGGCAGGTGTATTCCTTCGCCAGTATATGCTCCTCATCCCCCACATTGATGAGGCTGAATCCGGGACCGGAACACATGAGGTTCACCTCAAAAAATCATCATTATTATCAATTAAATACTTTTTGTCTTGGCCATGCTGTTTGTACATGCATCGTGCACGTGGAATGCGCCCAAGCTCTTTGGAATCCGTTTGCAGATTTGGCCATCTCATGCGGTTGGGTCACGGGGTCGAGTCGTGAACGGCATTTGAGAAATCGGCATTCACCGACATAAGAGATCACGAATCCGGCGAGATCACATCATTGATCTCATTGATGCGAGTACACGAACGTCCATCGGTTCGATCTATGACCATAATATGAGCCAGATCACAATCTTAATAATTTATCTCCTGTCAATTGATATACATTGTATTTATATTTTCATTTATGCACATCACATGTTCTCAGACAGGTTTGAGAGCCTGTTGATCAGCCAGTTGGTCATGAAACCTGTGAGGAAGCACACGAGCATGGTCGAGAAGACGGTGTCATCTGATTTTACGTTAAATGCTATGAGGCCGCTGCTGAAGAGCAGGTACGCCATGTAGCCGAATATCATGCTGAGCAGCGGTATCGTGGTGTACCAGATCCGCTTGTACCTGACAACCATCCCCTCCCGCTGGAGATCGTCCACAACCCCGGTGAGTATCTGGGCGGATGAGCCGAGCCCCGCGAAGAAGGAGCTCCACAGCGGCACGCCGAGGATCCTGATATCAGAGTAGCCGTATATCAGCGCTCCGAAGAGCACGGCAGAAAGCACTCCGTAGAGCACCGCGTAAAGGCCGTAGAGCTTGAAGAAGAACGAGACAGTTCTGGAGCTGTGAATCCGCAGCCCGCGTATGTTGTGCTTCGCCTCATTGATCGCGCTTGTCAGCTCATACTTCGCCCTGTCGTAGTAGAGAAATGCATCCGCGTAGTTGTTCTTGCTCAGCTCCTTGAAGGCCAGGACGTAGAAGTCATAGCTGTTCTTGACATCTATCGAGCTTCTGTGAGCAGCCTGCAGCATCCGCCTCAGCCTTCGAAGGGCGAGTCCGAGATCCTCAGGCGATACCTCCTCAAGAGTGTCTTTGGCTTCCACAAATAAATTTACTTCAGTAATAAGGATATATAGTTTTCCATCAAAAATTTGATCTATGGATAATAATATTAATAATATTCCAGCTGCATGCATGAATCCCCGGCCGGATCTGGGGGTCCAATGCTATCTTGATATTGTCATGCCGTACTACTATTTAGAGGGCGATGCCACAGATCTTCGGTGATGCGATTCTCCGGCGGATGCTCAGGCTTTATGTTTGGCATTAATGATCTACAGGAGCGTTTGATCATCCTTCTTGTAGGATGACCTGGAGGATTTCCTTGCCGGTCCTATACGGTCTTAGATCGACTTTTGAACCGAGCTCAATCTGTATCATGAGAGCGTTGCGAGCAGCACCATCGCGACGTTATGACGCCAGCTTCTCCACGATCGACTCTCATAATGAGTGATGCGAGATCTTTGCATCTTAAAACGCTCTTTCTATCCATTCGCGGCTTCACGAGATTTTAGCGAGTCGCTCGATATCGGTATTATCTGATTACAAAAAGCAGCATCGATGCCCAGGCTTAAACCAAAATTTTTAAATATAATCAAATTAAGTTGATCAATTAAACATGAAGTAAGTAAAGTAAAAGTTATTTGTGGAGGAGGAAATGCGGCTCTTTATAACACTTGTAGCAACGTTGCTTCTTGTTACCAATTCATGTGCTTCGGTCACTGTGCAGCTCACGGTATTCTGTAACGGCGGTGTAGTTTATGATAATGCGGTAACTCTGGACAAGCCCGGCCCAACAGCATTTGATGCGATCAAAGCCAGTGGCGTGGCATACAACGGCTACGATTCTGAATGGGGGTACTTCTTGACCAGCATCGCTGGATGCAATGGCGCATGGGGGCCCGCGTTTTATGTTAATGGAGCAGAGTCACCTCTGGGTGTCAGCAGCTACCATTTGAACGATGGCGATCAGCTTCAA